>RFUD01000500.1 GCA_009923125.1 Planctomycetia bacterium | reverse complement strand
GGGCTGATGTGCGGCATCAGTTGCGGCGCGGCGGCGTGGGGCGCGCTCCAGGTGGCGAAGCGGCCCGAGAACGCCGGCAAGATGATCGTGGTGGTGCTGCCGGACCTCGGCGAGCGCTACCTCTCGACGCGTCTCTTCCCGGAGTAGGGCTCGGCAACCGGGACGATCACCCCACGCGGGGGTCAGGCCCGGAGGGCCGGGGAAACACCGGCCGACGCAGGTCGGCCAGGGCAAGTTCGGCACGATGCCGAGACTTGCCGCGACGAAAGCGGCGGCCGGAAAGGTTCACCCTGTCCGCTGCTGCTCCTGTCGCTGCGCAAACAACCAGTCGAGGACCGCCGGGTCGCGGTAGGCGGGTGTCCACGAGTCGTGACCCACGCCGGGCAGTTCCGAATACGTCG
This sequence comes from Planctomycetia bacterium, assembly GCA_009923125.1. Taxonomy (GTDB): domain Bacteria; phylum Planctomycetota; class Planctomycetia; order Pirellulales; family UBA1268; genus RGVT01. The sequence goes on along the minus strand of RFUD01000500.1, from coordinate 1,315 downwards.
GGCTGCCGCCGGCGGCCCGCACCGCCGCGACCATGCTCCGCGACCGCTCCACCGGCACGACCGCGTCGGCGTCGCCGTGGAAGCACCAGATCGGCAGCCCGGCCAGCCGTGGGGCGGTCGTCTCGTCGCCACCTCCGCAGATCGGCAGCACGGCCGCGAACCGCTCCGGCTGTCGGGCCGCGAGATCCCAGGCGCCGTAGCCCCCCATCGACAGACCGGTCAGGTACACGCGACGTGGATCGATCGGCTCGTGGGCCAGCACGTCGTTGAGCACGGCGATCGCGGCGCGCAGGTCGGTCGTGGGCGGGCCCTGGGGCAGGCTCTTCTTGTCGGCCCACGAGACGTCGACCCACCGCTCGTCCGCCCGGCACTGCGGCGCGAGCAGAAAGCACGGGTGCCGCTGTCGCAACGCGGGTTCGGCCATCCATGCGGGCAGATACCGGAGCTGCTTTTCATTGTCGCGGCCGCGCTCGCCGGCACCGTGGAGGAACAGCACGAGCGGAAACAGGCGGTCGCGCTCCACCACGGGTGGCGGAAGAAGCTGGGAACGGAACTCGACGGCCTCGCCCGCCTCCGTCACGGTCACGGCCCAGGCGCGGAAAGGCTCCATCTCAGTCCTTTCCGCCGTCGCCGATCTCCACCCTGACGCGTCGCGGCATCGCCATCCGGCCGAACAGGCCGACCGCGCCCTTCGGCAGCCCGAGAAACTCGAGCTGCTCGAACCATTGCGGCGCCTCGGTGGCGAGCTTCCCGACCGCCGTGCCCCGCAGGTCGAGCGACCGCAGTCCCTTCAGCTCCTTGAGTTGGAGCAGCCCCTCGTCGGTGAGCGTGCCTCCTGCCAGATCGAGCACCGCGAGATCCTTGAGCGACGCCGCGCGAAAGCCGAGCAGGATGGCGAACACATCGTCGGCGGCCGGGCCGTGCAGTCGCACCGTCACGAGCTTGTCCGCCACGCGGCCGAAGTCGTCGCCGAAGGCGCTCTCCAGCCAGTCGGCCTCCTCCATCTCCACCTCGCCACCGCGCTCGATCGTCTCGGTGACCACTTCCTGCTGCTGGGCGTAAGCCTCGATCTTCGAAGCCAGCCATTCGAGCTTTCCCGCCTTGAACTTCACATACTCGTTCGCGTCCTCGAACGCCTTCTGCAGCCGCAGGAACGCCGCCGGATCCCCGCCCCGGTCGGGGTGCGCGGTGCGGGCCTTGGCGAGGTAGGCCTGCTTGACGTCCTCGAGCGTGACCGGTGGCAGGAGGCCGAGCACGGTGAGGCACTCGGGGTGGGGGCGGTCGGCGGGGCGGCAGGGCTTGGGCGCAGGGGGCG
>RFUD01000499.1 GCA_009923125.1 Planctomycetia bacterium | reverse complement strand
TGAATCGCGGCGGCGGCATTGAGGAGACCGCCCGTCGACGTCTTCCCGCCGAGGCCGGGGAGCGGCGTGGCCGTCGCCAACACGGCCTGGCGCATCTGTGCCGCCGACGCCTGCCGGTTGGCGGCCGCCAGCAGGGCGATCGCTCCCGTCACGTGAGGCGTGGCCATCGACGTGCCGCTCATCGTCGCATAGGCGTTGCGACGCGTGGTCGAGTAGATCGACACACCGGGCGCGGCGACATCCACGCTCGCGGCGCCGTAGTTCGAAAAGGCGGCGAGCTTTCCGACCCGGTCGGTCGCGGCGACGGAAATGATGGAATCACTCGGATAACCGGCGGGGTAGAACCGCGTGATGTCGGTATTCCGGGAATCGTTCCCCGCCGCGGCGACGAACAGGATGCCGGCCCGTCCGCCGGCGTCGATGGCGTCGAGCAGTGATTGCGAATACCCGCCGCCCCCCCAGCTGTTGTTGGTGGCCACCACGTTGATGCCATGGTCACGACGCATCATCGTGACATAGTTGACCGCGGCGACCGCCGCACTCGTCGAGCCGCTGCCGAAGGCGTCGAGGAACCGCAGGCTCATGATCGAAACCTGCCAGTTCATCCCGACGACACCGTTGCCGTCGTTGCCGACCGCGCCGATCGTTCCGGCGACATGGGAGCCGTGGCCGTTGTCGTCCGTCGGATTGGCGTTGTTGTCGATGAAGTTCCACCCGAACACGTCGTCCACGAACCCGTTGCGGTCGTTGTCCACACCGTCGCCGGGGGTTTCACCCGGATTTCGCCACATGTTCGCGCTGAGATCCAGGTGCGTCGCATCGACGCCGGTGTCGATGACGGCCACCACGACGCCGCGCGATCCGGTCGTCACGTCCCACGCCGCCGGGGCATGAACGTCGATGCCCGCGACGCCGCCGTCCTGGCCGGTGTTCGAGAGACCCCACAGCCTGCTGAACGCCGGGTCGCTCGGCGTCGATGTTCGCTGCACCACGAAATCCGGCTCGACATACGCGACGCCCGGCGTTGTGCCCGCCCATGCCGTCACCTGGCCGGGCGTGGCCCCGAGCGCCTTCACGGAATAGAAGCCCTGCCCGAGCGGCACCGCCCGCCACGAGGGCGCGAGGCCGAGCATGTCGGCGGAAGGTGCCGTGGCGCGCACGACCCAGGAATCGGCCACGACCTCGACGGCCTCCCCATTCCAGTCGATCGTCCGCGTCTCGGGCCGGGCGTTGGCAGCCATGAGGCGGCGCGCTTCCAGACCCTCAGCAGGAGTGAGGCCGATTCGGCGTTGCCGCCGCCGATGTGGCAGGACCCCGGCGACGTGGGAGACGCTGACGAGCCATCGATGCATCCGTTGCATGGTGTTGGCCCGGACGGGTCAGCCGACGAGTTGGAGACCCACGTCGAAGTGCACGTGATCGAGATCCGGTGACTGCACGCGGATGTAGTAGGCCCGCCCCGCCCTCACGAGAACTTCGCCGGCCGCCGCGTCGCCGTCGTGAGGCTTCAGCTCGAGCACGGTCCGTCGTTCCGCGAGCTCCTCCACGTCGAGATCGGGGCGGCGGACGTTGTCGTCCGGGCGGATGACCACGCGCAGGATCGCATCCGTCGCGGGTGTGAACGTGAAGAACTGCTTGTCGCGGACGGTGAGCGACGTGCCCGAGAGGACCGCCCTCCGGTCCGGGCCGAACACGATCGGTGTGACGCCGACACCTTCCGGGACCGGGTGCCCGGCATG
>RFUD01000498.1 GCA_009923125.1 Planctomycetia bacterium | reverse complement strand
GGCCCACGAGCCGCACGCCGGCCGTGGCCGCGGTGGCCGGTGCGGGGGATGTGGTCGCCGGCCGCGTCGCGAGGGCCCGCGCCACCACGCCGGACACGCGTTCCAGGTCGAAGGGCTTCACGAGGTAGTCGAATGCCCCCCCTTCCATCGCGCGGACGGCCGTCGCGAGATCGCCGAAGGCCGTCATCACGATCACCCGCGCGTCGGGGGCGAGGGCCCGCAGGTCGGGCAGGGCGTCGATCCCGTCGCGGCCCTCGAGTCGGACGTCGAGCAGCAGCGCGTCGGGCACGAAACGTCCGCAGGTCTCGAGTGCCGTCTCGACCGAGGCGGCCACTTCGACGGCATGCCCCTCCTCGCCGAGCATCTCGCGGAGGCTCCAGCCGATGGCGGGCTCGTCATCGACGACGAGGATGCGGCTCATGGGGCGGACTCCGAGGCGTCGGGCACGGTCGACCGCTCCAGTGTCGCCGCCGGCAGGACGATCGCAAACCGGGTGCGTTGGCCCGGGCGGCTCCACGTGAGCGAGCCACCGTGTTCCTCCGCCACCGCCTTGGCGATCGCCAGGCCGAGGCCGACGCCCTCCGGCTTGCCGGTCACGAACGGCTCGCCGAGCGTGGCGCGAACCGCCTCGGCCGGTCCGGGGCCCGAATCCTCGACGGCCAGTTCGACGTGGTCGCCACGCGTCTCGGTGCACAGCCGCACGTTTCCACCGCGGCCGGCGGCCTCGATCCCGTTGAGCGCGAGATTGACGAGCGCGGCGCGCAGGGACTCGATGCGGCCCACGAGCGTGACGCCCGTCGGGCCTCCGCATTCGAGGCGGACGCCCGCATGGTCGCACCGCGGGGCGGTGAGGTCGCGGACCATCGCGACCAACTCGTCGACGGAGACCGGTCCGCGGATCGATTCTCCGGGGCGGCCCAGTGCCAGGAGCCCCCGCACCTCCTCTTCCAGGATCGCCAACTGCCGGGTGGCGACGGTGAGGCTGTCGTCGGCGGGGGCGACGCCACCGCCACAGCGGCGGCGATGGACGTCGATCGCGAGCTGTGCGCCGGTGATGGCGTTGCGCAGTTCGTGGGCGAAGCCGGCGGCGAGTTGGCCGAGCAGCCGCTGCCGCTCGCCGGCGACGAGTGACGACCGCAACTGCTCGAGTGTGGCGCTCAATCGATTGACGCCGGCGGCCAGCCGGCCGACCTCGTCGGTGCCGTCGGCGGTGGTCAACTGGGGGCCGAAGTCGCCCGCGGCGATGCGCGCGACGTGCCGCTCCACCGACGTGATCCGGCTCGCGAGCGACCGCGTCGTGCGCAGCGAGAGCGGCACGAGCAGGCCGAGCGTCGCGGCCGCGACGGCGAACACGGGCCAGACGGTCTCGAATGCCGCGACGAGCGCGGGCTTCTCGGGCGTCAGCACGAGCACCGTCTCCGGTCGCACGCCCGCCGCCTGAACGCTGCCGACCCGATACCGCACACCGCCGAGCGAAATCTGGCCGGCGGCGATCCCCTGCGCCCAGGCGCCGCCGCCCACGTCGGCCATTCGCTCGGCCGGCAGCGAGCCGGCGCCGGTGCGTGCGCCCGTCGCGTCCCAGACCACGAAGTGGCTCCCCGTGAGCGCATGCAGTGCAGCGAGGACGGCGGGCGACAGGGCCACGCGTTTTTCGGCCAGCGCCGCGGCCACCCGCGCCTGCTGCTCGCGGGCGGCCGCGGCGGCCCGGCGCGTGGCTCGCCACGCGCCGGGCCGTGAGCG
>RFUD01000497.1 GCA_009923125.1 Planctomycetia bacterium | reverse complement strand
CAACGTGCTGATGTCGCCGGTCGCCTTCCTGCAGAAGCCGCTGCGGTGGCTGCAGGCGATCTCGAAATACCGGGCCACGATCAGCGGCGGGCCGAACTTCGCCTACGAGCTGTGCGTGCGCAAGACCACGCCCGAGCAACGGGCGAGCCTCGACCTCTCCAGCTGGTCGCTGGCGTTCAACGGCGCGGAGCCGGTGCGGCCCGAGACGATCGACGCGTTCAGCGAGGCGTTCGCCGTGAGCGGCTTCCGCCGCGAGGCTTTCTTCCCCTGCTACGGGCTCGCCGAGAGCACGCTGATGGTGACCGGCGGCATGAAGTTCGAGCCTCCGGTGATCCGGGCCTTCGACGCGGCGGCGCTCGAGACCGGCTCGGCCCTCACCCGCACGGGCTTCGTGCCGGGCGCCCGCCGGCTCGTCGGCTCGGGCCGGGAACTCGACGGCCAGGACGTGCGGATCGTCGATCCGCAGACCTGCGAGGCGCTGCCGCCGGGGCGGGTCGGCGAGATCTGGGTCAGCGGCCCCAGCGTGGCCCAGGGCTACTGGAACCGCGCCGACGCCACCCGCGAGACGTTCGAGGCGATGCTCGCCCGACCCGATTCGCAGTCGCAGACGCAGTCGGCCAAGAAGTGGCGGCCGAATCCGGGCCCCTACCTCCGCACGGGCGACCTCGGGTTCTTCGACGCGGGCGAGCTGTTCGTCACCGGGCGGCTCAAGGACCTGATCATCGTCCGCGGCCGCAACCACTATCCGCAGGACATCGAGCGGTCGGTCGAGGAGGCGAGCCCGCTCGTGCGGGCGGGCTCCGTGGCCGCGTTCTCCGTCGACGTGGACGGCCGCGAGCGGGTCGTCGTCGTGGCCGAGTTGGAGCGGGGCAAGCGCGAGGCCGGAGAGCTTTCGACGGCCTTCGACGAGGTCCGCAAGCGGCTGGCCATCGAGCACGAGGTGGCGCTCGAGGCGCTCGTGATGGTGCGTCCCAACAGCATCGCCAAGACGTCGAGCGGCAAGATCCAGCGGCATGCCTGCAAGCGGCAGTTCCTCGAGGGCACGCTCGAGGTGGTGGAGCAGCACGTCTCCTGGCTGCAGGCAGGCGGTGGCGACAAGGGGAAGCCGGCCCCCGCCGACCGCGTGGCCTCCGAGACGCCGCGGCTGGCCCGCCTGCGGCCTGTCGGCGAGGCGTCGCGGGCCCTGCGGCCCGACCGCGAACTGCCGCCGGACGTCGTGCAGACGGTGTTCGACCACGTGCGGCGGATCGCGAAGGAGCGGGCTGGCAACCTCACGCTCGACTCCAACATCGTGGAACTCGGCCTCGATTCGCTGGAGCGGATGGAGATCGTGGCCAGCCTCGAGGAGGCGTTCGGCGGACGGTTCCCCGAGCAGGTGCTGCCGCAGATCGAGACCTGCCGGGAGGTGACCGAGGCGATCCTCGACCACATGCCTCTCGACGGCATGAAGCGGGCCGAGACGGCGAAGCCCGCGGTCGACGTGCCGGCTGACACGTATCGCATCGAGGAGTTCCCCGAGGTCAGGGCGCTCGAACAGAACTTCGCGATGGTGCGGAACGCCGGCCTCGAAAACCCCTACTTCAGCGTCCACGAGGGGCTGACGACCGACCGCACGCAGATCGGCGGCCGCGAGATGGTCAGCTGGGCCACCTACAACATTGACGCTAGCAAGATCGAGGCGGCGATCACCCCCAAAACGCGCGCCATCATGCTGGCGCACACCTTGGGCAACCCCTACAA
>RFUD01000496.1 GCA_009923125.1 Planctomycetia bacterium | reverse complement strand
CCAAGACCGCGATCGTGCGGCCTCCGGCGGCGAGCGCACCCCGGTGGGCGGCGGCATCGATCCCGCGGGCCAGACCACTGACCACCGTGTAGCCCGCGCGGGCGAGGCTGCCGCCGAGCTGCTCGGCGACCTTGAGGCCGTAGGGAGTCGCATGGCGGGCGCCCACGACGGCGACGGCGAGGGCGTCGGCAGGCAGGATGGCCCCGCGCACGAACAGCAGCCCCGGCGGGTCGTCGATGCGGGCGAGGAGTCCGGGGTAGGCGGGCCCGCCTTCGAGCACGATGTCGATCGCGTGCTTCGCGCACAGTTCGAGCGTCTCGTCGGCCGTGCGGTCATGGGCCAGGGCGGGGATCGCGTCGGCGAGCTTCTTGCCGATCTTCGCGATCGCGCGGAGTTCGTCGGGGCGGGCCGCGAAGACCCCGGCCGGCGAGCCGAACCGCTCGAGCAGGAGCTTGCGATAGCGGGAGCCGACGCCCGGCAGGCAGGCGAGCCGCACGTGGTCGCGCAGGTGGTCGTAGTCGGATGACGTGAACATTTGTCACGTTGTACCGCACGCGCCGCGCGCCGTCAAACTGGGTCAGCCGGCTGCTGCTTTCAGCTCGGCGAGGTGCTGGGCCGTGTTCACGAGCCGGTCCCAGTTTTTCTCGACGTATTCCGGCGGGCCGCCGATCTGGGCCACGACCTGGGCCACCTGCTCGGTCGGCACCATCTCGATGGCGTCCCACGGGCAGACCTTGAGGTCGTAGGGGTTCGACTTCTTGCCCGGGATGTGCACGCACACCTCGCAGCCCACGCACCGCTCGATGTCGATCTCGCACCAACTCTGCAGATTGTGGAACTGGTCGTACTGCTGCACCTTCACGATGCAGTCCACGGGGCAGACCTCGAGGCAACTCTCGCAGCCCGTGCAGTTGTCGGCGTTGATGACCGCCAGTTCCTTGGGCAGTTTCTTGCGGGGGCCGGCTTTTGCCATGGTGGGAAGATCGGTTGGGAGGCGGGAGGTTCTTCAGCACCGACATCGTAGCCCGGCGGGCCGACCCAGCAAAACGCCGACCGGCGGCGGCCAAAACGCCCTACACCGTCTCACCGCGGACCAGATCCTCCGGCGTCTGCCGCCGCCGGACGAGCCGGGCCGTGCCGCCGTCCACCAGCACCTCGGCCGGCAGCGGCTTCGAGTTGTAGTTGCTCGCCATCACGAAGCCGTAGGCCCCGGCGATCTCGATCACGAGCAGGTCGCCCACCCGGGCGACCGGCAGGGATCGCGTGGCGACGAAGCCCCCGTCGGTCTGCGTGAAGATGTCGCCCGACTCGCACAGGGGGCCGCCCACCGCCACCTCTTCCGTCGCGTCGGCGGCCGCCAGCGCGTCGGCGGGGCAGAGGCTCATCGGATGGTAGGAGCCGTAGAGCACCGGGCGGGCGAGCGTGTTGAAGCCGGCATCGACGAGCAGGTATTTCCGCTCCCCCTGCTTCTTCACGGCCCGCACCTCCGTGACCACGTATCCACTCTCGGCCGTGAGGTAGCGGCCGGGCTCGATCTCGAGCCGCAGGCGGTGGCCGAAGCGGTCCTCGAGCCGCCGGCGGGTGGCGTCCCAGAGCGCGAAGTATCCGGAGAGGTCGGCGTGCACTTCGCCGGGCTTGTAGGGCACCGGCAGGCCGCCGCCGGCGGAGATCGTCGTCAGCGAGCGGCCGATCTCGCCGGCCACGCGCTCGAGCGCGCCGGCCACCTCGGCGAGGTGCGCG
>RFUD01000495.1 GCA_009923125.1 Planctomycetia bacterium | reverse complement strand
GACGCGAGCAAGTGCGAGACTTCCTCGCCGCCGGGTACGCCGTGTTCAACTGCTCGGCCCTTGGCTTCGACAACAAGCGGAACGAGGACGGCGTCAGCCGGCAGGTTGGTGTCTGGCATCACGCCCAGCTCTTCCACTCGTATGACGACCGGCCGGAGACGGTGCAGAAGTACGGCCAACCGCTCGTGGGCTGGCAAAACTCCTGGGCGCGGTGGAACACCGGCCCCCGCCGCGTGCGCGGCACCGACATCGACATCCCCCACGGAGCCTTCTGGGCGCTGGCCTCGACGATCGACAAGTGCTCCTGCATCGCGCTGTCGAGCGTGGCCGGCTGGCCTCGGCGAAAGATTCCGTCATACGGCGCGAAAGGGAACGTCTGATGCGAACTGTCGTGATCGTCGCGTTGCTCGCGGCGGGGTGCTCGGCTGCTGCGTCCAGGCCGGCAAACCTACAGCCGCAGGTTGCCGCGTTCGGGTACTACGCGATTTTGTCGAAGCCGAAGGTCGAGCCTGCGCCGGCCGGGAAGTGCAGGAATTGCAACGGCACCGGGAAGTTGTCAGACGGGCGGGTCGCGCCGGTCCAGTGTCCTGTCTGCGGAGGGAAAGGCGTCGTCTCGAGCGGCCCGTGCGCAACTGGAGTCTGCCATTGGCCGGCGAGAAATATCACACCCTGAAGTCGTTCATCGCTCGCAAGGCGGATATGCGGCTTGCCATGCACGGGCGGCTCCGCGACCTGCTCACCGACATCATCGTCGAGGAGTGGCCGGTCGGCTGCAAGCCGGAACACCTGGAGCAAGTGCTGCGAGCAAAGGTTTGCCTGAGAGTTCGGAAGAGCTATGGGTCTGTCGTCGGAATGTTCTTGATCAGCGTGATGGTGAACGCGCTGGTGCGAATCGTCGTCGAGTGGTGGTTCGCCCGCGAGGCTCACCGCGTTCTCATGGTCGGGTGGTCAAAGAATGCCGCGCAGAATCCCGACGTATAGGCCGGCAGCGTTTCGCCGGAGGGACGAGAACCGCCCGAGTTCTCACGAACGGGGGTACTGTTCGGCCGCGTGGCGCCGCACCAGGCTGGCGGTGATCGCCCGCGACGCCGGCATCTGCCAGATATGCCACAGGCTTGTCACCGGCCGAGGGGACGTCGATCACATCATCCCGAAGGCCCGCGGAGGCACCGACGCGATGGAGAATCTCCAGTACGTCCACGCGGAGTGCCACTCGCGGAAGACAGTGGCCGAGAACGCCTAGTCGCGAGCTGCCGCGTTGATGCCCTTCTGCGTGCCGCCCTTGCGTCCGTAGGCCACCGCGATCTCATGCCGGCGGTCCGACCCGAGCGGCGCGTGCTCGGCCTTGATGAGCGGAATCTTCGACTTGTGGATCAGCCGCCGTCCGAAGGCCATCGTGACGACCTTGTCCACGCCGAGTCGTTCGATGATCCGGTACAGCGACCGCCGCGGGCAGCCGGCCCTCGCCGCGGCCTGGTCGAGCGTCAGGTAGTCTTTCGTGTCGATCGTTGTCATGGTTGTTCCTTGATACCTCTGACATTCTATCTGACGAGGCAAACAATGGCATCTATCAGATCGTGAACCGCTCGGGCCAGCGGCCCGTCCGTCCCGAGTTCTTGCCCGAGACGGACGAGCAGCAGGCCGCGGATGCACTGGTTCCACCGATCGGGGGTCACGAAGGCACCGCCTGGCCGACGACGCAGGCCGCGGCCTTCTGGGAGCACTCCTCGGCCTTCGCGAC
>RFUD01000494.1 GCA_009923125.1 Planctomycetia bacterium | reverse complement strand
AGCGTCGGATAGGCGTCGTGCAACAGGCGAATGACGTTCAGATACCAGTCGTAGTCTTTCTGGTGGTGGAGGCCGCCGACGATGTGCATCTCGGTCGAACCAGATTCGACCGCCTCGCGACCGCGGGCCAGGATCTGCTCGTCGCTCATCACGTAGCCGCGCTTGTCGCGGAGGTCGGCCCGGAAGGCGCAGAACGTGCAGCGGTAGACGCACACGTTCGTGGGATTCAGGTGCGTGTTGATGTTGTAGTAGCCGACGTTGCCGTTCTTCCGCTCGCGGACGAGGTTCGCGAGTTCGCCGAGCTCGTGGAGGTCGATCCGCTCGTCCCACAGCGACTCCGCCTCGGCGGCATCGAGGCGCTCGCCCGCCTCCACCTTCTCGCGGATCGCGTCGAGCGACGGTGTCACGGCACGAATCATGGGAGGGTCCTCGGCGGGGCTGTGGGCGGCAACTGCTTCGACACTACGAGAACCGCAGCGGACCGATTTTCGCAACCGGGCCCGCGAAAAAGGCCCCCTTGGCCGGGAAAAGGCGACGGCCGGACCTCGGGCCGAGTGTGACGTCGCGTGTTCTGCATGGGCGCACACGGAGACCACTGCCTTGAAATGTCGTACACTGGTCATGTACAGTAGTCGCATGAAGATCAACGCCGCCGATTTCAAGGCCCGATGCCTCCGACTTCTCGACCAAGTCAGTCGCACCGGGGAGGAACTCGTCATCCTCAAGCGGGGCCGCCCGGTGGCCCGGGTCGTTCCCGCCCGTGACGAGAAACCGTGGGTCGTGCTTCGCGGAAGGGGTGAGTTTCAGGGCGATCCCTTCGCCAGCGTCATCGACGAGGCCGACATCGAAGCGCTGCGATGACGAAGCCGCCGCTCCTCGACACGCACGTCTGGGTCTGGTGGATGATCGGGGATGCGCGCCTCTCGATCCGGGAGCGCAAGGCCTTGGACGACATGCCGAGCCACCGTCGGCCCGTGATCTGCGACATCAGTCTGTGGGAGGTGGCCCTGCTCGTGCAGGTGGGGCGGCTGCGGCTGGACGACGACTTGGAGGCATGGCTGCGGATTGCGGCCGCGCCCGCGACCGTCGAGGTTCTTCCCATCGCCCCTGCAGTGGTCGTGGAAATGACGCGGCTGCCGTCCACATTTCATCAGGATCCGGCCGATCGGCTGATCGTGGCGACGGCGAAGGTGGCGGGCCTCCCCCTCGCCACGCATGACACCCGCATTCGCCGATCGAGGCTCGCGCCGCTGTGGACGGTCTGATCGAGTGGAACTGAGCCCAGCCGGAGACTCACCACCAGAGGTCGGCTGCGATCGCGGCCAGGAGCACGAGGCCGATCACGGCGTTGGCCGTGAAGAAGGCGTCATTGACCCGTGACAGGTCGTCGGGACGGACGAGTGCGTGCTCCCAGGCCAGGAGCGCCACGATCGCCGCGATCGCCACCCAGTAGATCGCCCCGAGTTCGGGAACGACGAGCGGGAGCGCGGCCAAACAGAGCACGGTGGCGGCGTGCAGCCACTTGGCAAGGTCGAGCGCCCGGGGCACCCCGAGCCGGGCAGGAATGCTCTCCAGGCCGTGCCTCGAGTCGAACTGAGCATCCTGGCAGGCGTAGATGACGTCGAAGCCGGCCACCCAAAGCGTGACGGCAAGGCCGAGGATCGCGGCCGGCAGGATGTCGGCGGGCTGCTGGACGAGCACGCCGCCGCGGAGCGCGATCCAGGCGGCCACGGGAGCGAGGCCGAGCGCCACCCCGAGCCACAC
>RFUD01000493.1 GCA_009923125.1 Planctomycetia bacterium | reverse complement strand
GCCCGTGAAGGCATGACGCGGACGATCTGCCTGCGGCTGGCCTACGAGGGCACGCGCTACTCGGGGTGGCAGGTGCAGCCCGGGCGGACGACGGTGCAGGGGACGCTCGCCGCGGCTATTCAGGCGATCAGCGGAGAGGAAATCGTGCCCCGCGGCTCGAGTCGCACAGACGCCGGGGTCCACGCGCTCGACCAGGTGGTCTGTTTCTCCACCGGGAAGGATCTCGCGGCGGGCGTCTGGGTGCGGGCGCTGAATGCAAAACTGCCCCCCGACGTCACGGTGATCGACGGCCGCGAGGTTCCGCCGGGCTACGATCCGGTGCGGTCGGCCGTGCGGAAGCGCTACCGCTACCGGATCCACGACGCGCCATGGCGGCCGGTGCTCGGGCGGCACCTCGTCTGGCGCTGGAAATCCCGGCTCGACGACGCGGCGATGCAGGCCGCGGCCGGGGCGCTCCTCGGCGAGCACGACTTCACGAGCTTCGAGACGACCCCCTCCCAACGCCTGTCGAAAGTCCGCACCATCCACGCGGTTTCGGTTTCGCGGCCGCCGCTCCACGACGACGCCGCCGGGGCGGAGATCTGGGTCGAGGTGGAAGGCAACGGGTTTTTGTACAACATGGTGCGGATCATCACGGGCTCGCTCGTGATGGTCGGCGCCGGCCGCCGGTCGCGGGACTGGCTCGCCGGCGTGCTCGCCGCACGGAGCCGGCCCGCCGCCGGCCCGACGGCGCCCCCGCAAGGCCTCGTGCTCGTCGCCACGACACTCGCCGACTGCCCATGGCAAAACTCCCCGACACCCTCGGCTCCCTGAGATTGACGACCCAGCTCGGCGTGGGCCGCCACTGCCAGATCTGGGAGGCGCTGGATCCCGCCTCGAAGGCCCGCGTCGCCGTGAAGGTGATCGTGCCGGAGAAGGCCCGCGACGCCGGGCAGCGACACCTGCTCGAGCACGAGCTCAAGGTGGCGAAGTCGGTCTCGCACCCCACGATCATCCGCATCGACCGGCTCTCCGACGAGGGCGGCCTGCCACACCTCGTGATGGAGTTGTTTCCGCACCCGAACCTCAAGAAACAGATCGCAAGCGGCGTCGATCAGCTCATGCCGCGGCTGCAACGGATCGTGACGGAGACGGCGCTGGCGCTCGACCACCTGCACGGCCACGGCTGGGTGCACCGTGACGTGAAGCCCGACAACATCCTCGCCGCCCCCGACGGGCAGGTGAAGCTGATCGACCTGGCGATCGCCAAGCGCAGGCCGGGCCTGCTCGGGCGGCTGTTCGGCGACAAGGGGCCGGTGCAGGGATCGCCGAGCTACATGAGCCCCGAGCAGATCCGCGGCGAACCGCTCGACGCCCGGGCCGACATCTACTCGCTCGGCTGCGTTCTGTTCGAGCTGCTTGCCGGCAAGCCGCCGTTCGCGTCGGTCAACGCCAACGACCTCCTCAACAAGCACGTGTCGGCCACGCCGCCGGCGATCGAGTCGCTCAACCCCAACGCCACGACGAGCGTCTCGAAGCTGATCCGGCAGATGCTGGCGAAGAAGCCCGCCGATCGCCCGGCGGGCATGCAGGACGTCCTCACGCAATTGCGCACGATCCGATTCTTCGAACGCGCCGTGGGGTGACTTTTTCCGAATTGACTCGCGGGATTCCCGGCGTGGAAAATCCCGGGGCTGCAGAAACGTTCCCCGCCAGGTGCCCCCCGATGTCGCGCGGCCTTCATCGCCTTCCGCTCGAAAAGCCGATCTACGAGGTCGAGGACAAGATCG
>RFUD01000492.1 GCA_009923125.1 Planctomycetia bacterium | reverse complement strand
GCGCCGGCTCGGGGTTACCCCGTACCGTCTCGCCGGACGTTCGCCTCCGCCCTCCAGGCTCCGGCTCGCTCGGATGTGCCTGCGCTGCGCCATCCATGGCTCCGCTGGTCACATACGCCGTCTCAACGGCAGGGGTAACCCCGAGCCTCCCCTTTCCAGTTGAGGAGGCTTCGGGCTCCCCGTGTCCCGGAAGCCGGCACGCTCAATACATCCACATGCGAAACACATCGCGGTCGATCACAGGTTGCCGCGTAAGCCTCGGTATCCGGCCAAGCGAGCGCACCTCGGCCGCTTTCGAACCAAGCGTAGCCCAGTCGGCGAATGTGGCCCGCGGTGCATCGGCCACCGGAGGCAGGGTCCACGCGTCGCAGACGCGGTGCCAGAGGGCGTCGAGATGCGGGCGGCGGACGTGGAGGGCGTCGAATCCGTACCACTCGGCGGGCTGCTCGAGAAACGTCGCACCCGTATCGGCGGCGATCGCCTGGAGTTCCTCGTCGAGCCAGCGCGTCGCTGCCTTGAGCTCGGCGAGGCGGAGCAGGCAGCCGGGCACGTAGAGCGTGCGCAGAAGTCGGTAGCGCACGGGACCCACGCCGTCGATGCCTGCGAGCGGCAGGCCCGTGATCGCGAGCCGGGCGCCGCGATCGGCGAGTCGCGTGGCGGCCTCGCGCACGGCGCTTGCCACCGCGGTCACGCCGAGGCCGTAGAGCAGCTCGTTGCCCACGTCGGTGATCACGGCGAGCGGCCGGTCCGGCCGCTCCCTGTCGAGTGCCCGCCACAGGCCGCTCGACAGGATCGAGGGCAGCCGCCGCTGCCAGACGCGGGTCGAGACCCCGTAGCCCCGACCATGTCCGGCGACGACGAACAGATCGAGCGGGCCGGGGGATCGGCACCGTGTCGTCGCGACGAGCCGGACGAGCCCGCGCGACACGTTGCTGGCGCCGAGCACGACCACGCCGCGGCGGCTTGGGGTCAGTTCCACCGCCGCCACGGTGTGTTTCCCGGCAGGTTCTGCCAGCACGATACGGCCAGCATCGCGAACATGATGCCGAGATAGGGCTCGTTGCGCGAGTAGGCCCAGAAGGCGACGAGTCCGCCGGTCACGGCCCCGAGCAGGCCCGCGACCCGGGCCGCGTCGTCGATGCCGAGGGCGAGCAGCGTTTCGCGGGCGATCTGGCCGCCGTCGAGTGGCGGCACCGGCAGCAGATTGATCAGCGGCCAGAAGATGTTGACCTGCAGGAGGAACCACACGAGCGCCGCCACCAGTTGGGAGGGAAGCGGCCGACCGGCCGTGAGCCCGAGCGGCTCCCGCAGCCACTCGACGGGAAAGGGCACGCGGAAGCCGGACGCCTTCAGTCCGACGACCACGAGGGCCGCCAGCGCCAACTGGGCGAGCGGTCCCGCCGCCGACACCATCAGCCGCTGGATCGGCCGCAGGTGTCGCCTGCCCCAGGCGTCGGGAATCGCCAGGCCTCCAAAGTGGTAGAGCACCACATGGGCCGGCTGCCCGAACCTGCGGTAGGCGAAGGCATGACCCAGCTCGTGCACCAGGAGCGACACGAGCACCACGCCCACCCAGGCCACGAGCAAGCGCAGCAGCTCGCGCTGGTCGCCGCCGGACAGCGCCTGGCAGACGTTCCATCCGAGCAGCGCCGCCGCCACCCAGAACCACGCGCTCACGCGGACGGGCACCCGGGCCAGCGAGAACTCGAGGTCGGCGGGCGTCGGCTGCGGCTCGGCGATGAACATGCCTGTAGTATGCCCGATCCGCGTC
>RFUD01000491.1 GCA_009923125.1 Planctomycetia bacterium | reverse complement strand
CCCGACGGCGTGATCAACGTGATCGCCGGCACGGGAGCCGGCGCCGGGGCGGCCCTCTCCGGGCATCCCGGGATCCGCCGGATGAGCTTTACGGGTTCGCCCGAGGTGGGGCGGCTCGTTGGCGAAGCCTGCGGCCGGAATCTCGTGCCGGTGAAGTTGGAGCTCGGCGGCAAGGGCGCGGCGGTGGTGTTCGACGACGTCGACGTGCCGCAGACGGCCCAGAAGCTCGTGAACGCGATCACGTTCCACTCGGGCCAGGTGTGCTGCGATGCGACGCGGTGGCTCGTGCATCGCTCGATCGCCAAGCAGTTCACGGATGAGTGTGTGAAGCGGATGCAGGGGGTGCACGTGGGCTATCAGCTCGGCAGCGGCACGCAGATGGGGCCGGTCGTGAACGCCAAGCAGCGGGCGCGGGTGCTCTCGTACCTCGAGAAGGGGCAGGCACAGGGCGCCGAGGCCGTGCTGCCAGGAGGGCCGGCGGAGGTGCCCGGTCAGGACGGCTTCTACGTGAAGCCTGCACTGCTCGCCGGCTCGCTCGACAATGTCGCCGCCCGCGAGGAGATCTTCGGACCGGTCGCCTACATCGCCACGTTCGCGAACGAAGACGAGGCGATCGCGATGGCCAACGACACCGACTACGGCCTCGCCAACAGCGTCTGGACCAGCGACCTCGGCCGGGCCGCCCGCGTGGCCGAATCGATGGTGGCGGGCAACAGCTGGATCAACGCCCACAACCTCTTTCCCCGCGGCGTGCCCTACGGCGGCGTGCACAAGAGCGGTGTGGGCGGCGGCGTGAACTCCATCGAGACGCTGTTCGACTACTGGCGCAGCCAGTCCGTCGTGCGGCCACTGTGATGCTCGGCTGCTGTATTCCTGGAACGTCACTCGCGGTTCGGGGCTGCCCATGCCCCGTCGCCGGACGTTCGCGGCGCCCATCCTGGGCTCTGCTCACTCGGACCTGCCTGCGCTCCGCCATCCCTGGCTGCGCTGGTCAGCTACGCCGGCTCTCAGGGCACGGGCAGCCCCTCACTTTGCCCCCAACGATCAATCGCTGATCCTCGATGAACAATGTCAGATGACGTGATCATCGTCGGTGCCGGGCTCGCTGGGCTCGTGTGTGCGCGGGAGCTCGTGCGGGCTGGCCGGCGCGTGACGGTGCTCGAGGCGGCGGATCGCGTCGGGGGCCGGGTGGCGACGGACGCGGTCGATGGCTTTCGGGTCGATCGGGGGTTTCAGGTCTACAACGACGCCTATCCCGAGGGCCGCCGGCAGCTCGATCTTGAGGCGCTCGCGCTCGGGCGGTTCGAGCCCGGGGCGCTCGTGGCCGCGGGTGGCCGGCTGCGGCCGGTGAGCGATCCCTGGCGGCGACCGCTGGCGGCCGTGTCGAGCGTGCTCTCGGGCATGGTGGGCATCGGCGACGGCCTGCGCACGGCACGGCTGCGGTCGGCGGCGATCCGGGCCTTCCGGAGCGGCTCGGCCGATCCCGACGCGGCAGGGCCAGGGGCTGATCGATCGACGCTGTCCGAGCTCGAGGGCCGGTGCTTTTCAGCGCGGTTCATCGACGGCTTCTTCAGGCCGTTTTTCGGTGGCGTGTTTCTCGAGCGTGCGCTCGACACCTCGGCCGTCGTGTTCTCGTTCGACTTCGCGATGTTCGCGCTCGGCAGGGCCTGCCTGCCGCGAGGCGGCATGGGGGCGATCCCCGCGCAGCTGGCTTCCGGGCTGCCATCGGGCACGGTGGAGTGCAACGCCCAAGTTCGGCACGTGGAGCCCGGTCGGGTCGTGA
>RFUD01000050.1 GCA_009923125.1 Planctomycetia bacterium | reverse complement strand
GGCAGCGCCAGCAGGCGGATCAGCGCCGCGCCGATCGACTCGCCCGCGCCGGCATCCTCCGCCCACGCCTGGGGCTCGGTCGGCGCGGGAACGAACCGCGACTCGAGCCGCAGCTTCGGCCGGCCTTCGTGGAGGAAGTGGCAGTCGAGTTCGCCGGCGGTGCGGCCGTGCCAGCGGAGCAGCAGCGTTCCGCTGCCGGTGAACGTGCCGATGGCGGTGGCCTCGACCCCCTCGTCGGCGGCGACCTTCGCGAGCCGCTCCCAGTCGGCCGGCGCGACGGCGAGCACCATCCGCTCCTGTGCCTCCGAGATCCAGACCTCGGTCGCGGACAGGCCCTCGTATTTGAGCGGCACCGTCTCCAGATCGACCGTCGCGCCGAGCGTGGCGCCCATCTCGCCGACGGCGCTCGAGAGCCCGCCGGCGCCGCAGTCGGTGATCGCGTGGAACAGCCCCTGCCGCGCCGCCTCGAGCACGAAGTCGGAGAGCATCTTCTCGTGGATCGCGTGGCCGATCTGCACCGCGCCGCCCGACTGGCTCTCGCTGTCGCTCGACAGTTCCTCGCTGGAGAACGTCGCCCCGTGGATGCCGTCGCGGCCGGTGCGGCCTCCGGCGACGACGACGAGGTCGCCGGCGTGGACGGCCGCCCCCGTCGCGGAGTGTCGCGGCATGATGCCGACGGTGCCGCAGAACACCAGCGGATTGCCGAGGTAGCCCGGATCGAAGGCCACCGCGCCGGCGATCGTGGGGATGCCCATGCGGTTGCCGTAGTCGCGGACTCCGGCCACCACGCCGCCGAGCAGTCGGCGCGGCGGGATCACACCGGGAGGCAGGTCCTCCGGCCGCGTGTCGGGCGGCCCGACGCAGAACACGTCGAGGTTCGCGATCGGCTTGGCACCGAGCCCGGTGCCGAGCACGTCACGGATCACGCCGCCGAGGCCCGTGGCCGCGCCGCCGTAGGGCTCGATGGCCGACGGATGGTTGTGCGTCTCCACCTTCACGCAGATGTCGTGGTCGCCGTCGAACCGCACCACCCCCGAGTTGTCGCGGAACACGCTCACGCACCAGTCGCGCGGGCCGAGCCGCTCGCGGATCGTGCGGGTCGCGGCGAAGACCGTCTCCTTGAGCAGATTGTCGAACCGCACCGTGCCCGCAGGACCGACGTGATCGACCGGGCTGCCGAGCGTCTTGTGGCAGCAGTGCTCGCTCCAGGTCTGCGCGATGGTCTCGAGCTCGATTTCGCACGGGTCGCGGCCAAGGCCGCGGAAGTGGTCGCGGACCGCGGCGAGTTCGCGCGGCGAGAGGGCCAGCGACCGGCTGCGGCTCAATCGCGACAGGGCGTCGTCGTCGAGGCCTTCGAGGCGGATCGTCTCCTGCGTGAACGACCACGGCCGCCCGCCCCCGAGGGTGGCGAGTCGGAGCGGCCCCACGACGACGTCGTGGATCGCCTCGCTGGCGAGCAGTTTCCAGGCGAGCCGCTCGACGTCGGCCGAGGGGAGCTCCGGCAGCCAGTACTTGCGGACGCTGCGCACCGCGACGGGCCGCAGCCCGAGCAGCCGCATCGCCTCGCCGGCGCTCTGGCCGGCCGGATCGGTGACGCCCGTGCGGGGCAGGACATGCAGCGCCGTCGGCAGCCCCGGCGGACCGGCGAGCAGCGCCGCATCCCCCACCGGGGCGAGCGTGAAGGACTCGGTGACCGGGTCGGCGAGCAGCCGCGCGGCGACCCGTTCCAGATCGTCGCGGGACATCTCGCCTTCGATCAACCAGCCGGAGGTGGAGCGGGCCCGCGTGCAGCCGGCGAGCGACAGGTCGGAGGCGCCGGCGACGAGAGCCCGGGCCGCGTGGTCGGCGTCGGCGTCACGGAGGCAGACGTCAATTTCCCACAGCATCGCGTCCCTCCTTGGCGGCGGCGAGCAGGGCGACGAGTTTCCTCCGATCCTGTTTCTCAATCGCGGCGAGCATTTTTTCGGTGGCCGCCGCGACCCGGGAGAGCGCTTTGGCGACCGGAGCGGCGTTGTCAAGCAGGATGTCGGCCCACAACTCCGGATCGCCGGCGGCGATCCGGGTCGTGTCGCGCCATCCGCCCGCCGTGAACTGCCGCGCCTCGGGAGGGGTGGCGGCGGCGACGGCCGCGGCGATCACATGCGGGGCATGGCTCGTGGCGGCGAGGAGCCGGTCGTGATCCTTCGGGGGCATCGTGAACACGGTCGATCCGAGCGCCGACCAGAAGTCGGCCGCATCCTCGACGTCGGCCGCGGGCGTCTTGCGGTCGGGCGTGACGACGGTGACCCGGCCCTGGAACAGGTCGGCGGCGGCGGCGGCGGGGCCGCGACGGTGGCTGCCGGCGATCGGATGAGCGCCCACGAACCGGCCGCGGCGGGTCCGCCGGCTGCGCTCCCAGGCCGATACGATGGTTCCCTTCGTGCTGCCGGCATCGGTGACGAGCGTGCCCGGCCTCACGGCGGCGTCGATCGTCTCGAGCAGGCCGGGAATCGACCCGACGCCCGTGGTCACGACCACGACGTCGGCATCGGCCACGGCCCGACCGAGGTCGGTGGTCGTCTCGGCCACGGCACCGAGCCGCCTGGCCTCCGCGAGCGACGCGGCGGAGCGGCCGACGCCGACCACTCTGGCCGCGAGGCGACGGGCCTTGAGCGCCAGCCCCCACTGACCCGCCGATCAGCCCGACGCCGACGATGGCGACGGTCGGCCAGTGGGGTTGAGAGGCGGCGGCGGGCATGGCGGGTTTTTAGCAGATGGGCGACGGGTGTGTTAGAAGGTCCGGAGAGCGATCTGTCGAGTCGGCATTCGCGCCCGGGCAACACCCGCCATGTCGTGTCGCCGCCAACTGCCCGCCCCCCTCCTCGCCGACCTGCTCGGCCGGCTGGGAATCGCGCTCGGCGCGGGCATCGACCTGCGGCGGGCCTGGGCCGCCGAGGCCAGGCGAGCGCCGCCGCGGTGGCGGGCGGCATTCGCCGCGGTGAGCGACGCGCTGGCCGGAGGCGCCGGCCTCGCGGAATCGCTCGCGGCCGCCGGGCAGGCGTTTCCACCGGTCGTGCGCGGGATGGTGGCCGTTGGCGACGAGACGGGGCACGAACCCGAGATCCTGCGCGACGTCTCGGAGCACGTGCGGGCCGGTGTCCGCGCCCGTCGCATCCTGTGGCAGAGTCTGCTGCAGCCGGCATTTCAACTGGCCGTGGCCCTCGTCGTCGTCGGGCTGTTGATTTTCATCGCGGGCCTGCTGCGCGACGCCGCCGGCCGACCGATCGATCTGCTCGGTTTAGGTCTCGCCGGCGCGAGCGGCCTGGCGTGGTATGTGGCGGGACTGCTCGTGATCGGTGGCGGCGCCTGCATCGTCTGGCGCGGCGCCAACGCCGCGTGGCGCGCCGGAGCGGGCGGCGTGCGGCGAATCGCCACGCTCGTGCCCGTCGTCGGGCCCGCGCTCGCGGCTGCCGAAGCGGCGGCCTGGTGCCGCGCGGCGGGACTGGCATGCGGGGCGGGACTCCCGGCGGGCCGGGTGATGAGCCTGACGGCACTCGCCGCCCCCGGACTCGCCTGCGACCCGCAGCGAACCGAGGCCGCGCTCCGCGGCGGTGCGACGCTGGCCGACGTGCTCCATGCGTCGGGACGATTCCCCCGCACCCTCGTGGAGGCGGTCGGTGTCGGCGAACTGACGGGCAACACGGCCGAGGTGCTCGCCCGGCTCGCCGACGACTTCGACGACGACGCGCGTCGCGGCATGGCGGCGGCCGCCCGCGGGGCGGGATGGCTGGCCTGGGTGTTGGTCGCCGGACTGATCGGGCTTGTGGTGCTGCGGATTTTTTCGTCCTATGTCGGCATGCTCCAGGACGCGGCCGGAAGGCTCTGACGATCATCATGCCCATCGCCGGCCCGCACGCCCGCATCGTCGGCACCCTGTTGTGCCTGTGCATCGGTCTTTCCGGCCCGGGGCGGGCGGCGGACGACCAGCCCGGCCCGTCGGCGTCGTCCGGCTCGGCGCCGGCGAAGACGCAGCAGGAGACGATGGCCGAGCGCGGCTACGTCCGATACCGCGGCGCGTGGCGCACGGCGCAGGAGATCGAGCTCGTCGAACGCGGCGAGCGGGCCCGGCTGGCCCGCGCGGAATGGAAGACCCGCCTCGAACGGCTGCGCCGTCAACTCGACCAGTCGGGGCGGAGCGACGAGGCGGCCGAATCGCTCGGCGAGATCGCCGACCCGACGGCCGTGCCGGCCCTGGCGGCGTTCGTCGCCAGCGAGCGCGAGCCCCGGGCGCGCATGCTGGCGGTCCGCTCGCTGGGTCGAATCCGCGCGGCCGAGGCGACCGCGGCGCTCGTCGGCATCGCGATCGACCATGCCGATCCGGAGACGCGCATCGCGGCGGTCGAGCAGCTCGCCGGGATGGCCGACGCGGCGGTACCGGGGTTCACGGCCGCGCTCGGCGGCCCCGACAACGCCCGGATCAACCGCGCGGCCGAAGCGATCGGCCGACTGCTCGCGGCCCTCCCCGGCAACGCTCCGCTGCGGCGCGACGACGCCGTGCTCGGCCGGCTCGTCGCGGCGCTCGAGACGGCGCATGTCACCGTCTCCGGCGACGGCGGTGGCGAGGGATCGATGAACGTGACGTTCACGCCGTCGGGCGGCGGGCTGTCGCTCGGCGGGGGGCCCAAGGCGAAACGCACGCTTGTCAGGAACGAGGACGTGCTCGCGACGCTCGCCGCGGCGACGGGCGTCAATTTCCAATGGGATGTCGCCGCTTGGCGATCGTGGCTCGCCAGCCGCGACGCGGCCGCCGGCCTCGACCTCCGCCGCGGCCGCTAGGCCGCCCGGCGGCGGGCAAACCATTCGCCGTCGAGCACCAGCAGGGCCACCCGGTTTTCCAGGTTCGGCCGGAACACGGCGAGGAGGAGCAGCGGCAGGAACCAGGCCATGAACAGTCCGCCGTTGTGCGCCTTCCAGAACTGGCTGCCGAGAAGCACGGCCGCCGAGCAGCTCAGGAGCGTGCCGAGGTTTTTGGGCGACGGCCAGATCGCGAGCGTGGCCATCATGGCGATGAACGCGGCCAGCACGGGCAGGCGGAAGACGGGGTCGTTGAAGGGCAGGGCCCAGAAGCCCTCGAGCGACACCTCGTTGGGGAAGATCCAGCCGAACATCTGCCGCAACTGGCCGGCGAACACCGCCCCGCTCGGCGACGTGATGAACAGCGCGACCACGAGCAGCAGGAGCGCCGCGGTCACGCCCAGCGCGAACCGGCGGATGCCCCGCTCCCAGTAGAAGCTGCACCACAGCGGCAGGAGGAACACGGGGTAATAGATGGTTCCGATGGCCAGGCCGATCAGCCCTCCGGACACGAGCGGCCGACGGTAGGCGGCGATCGCCCACACGACGAGCGCCCCGGGAAGCGCGTGATCCACCCGGCCGGTCATCAGGGCGGTGTAGGGGAGGAGCAGATACAGGACGGCGGCGGCGATGCCGAGTCGGATGTTTTCGAAGTGCAGCCAGCCGATCGCCACCATGCCGGTCACGACCGCGACCTGCGAGATGATCGCCATCACGCGGGCGGTCGTTTCGTGCAGGGCGCGGCGGCTGCCGTCGCCGCCGGACGTCGGTCCGGCGGCGCCCGCGTCGGGGCCGAACAGTCGTTGGGTGGAGATCTGCGGCAGCAGGAACAGCAGCGGGTAGCCGGGGCCCAGCCGCGCGAGTTGATCGACGTCGACCTCCGTGGCCCTGGTTTCGAGCTTGGTGGCGGTGGCCGCGCCGGCGAGATCATCGCGCTGCGGCCGGGTGGTGATCACGTTGGCCAGCAGGAACACGAGCAACGACACGCCGAGAAAGACGAGTCCGCCCACGGACAGGTTCGATTCCAGGAGCGGCCTGCGGACCATCAGCGAATCGAAGAGCATCCGGACGAGGAACGCCGCCGACACGGCGAAGATCCAGAGGAAGCCCATCTGCTGCACGGCGGGGCTCGCCTTGTAGCCCCCGTACTCGACGGCGAGCAGTCCGGGGGCGAACAGGATCAGCCCGACGAGGTCGAGGTTCCGGATGCTCCACAAGCGGTTGAACTTGAAGAACAGCGAGATCGACAGCAGCGACGACAGGTAGAACCACGTCGTGGGGTTGACGCGGTAATACTGGAAGAGGATGTCGCTCATCGCCGCCGTGGGCCCCGGGAACGGGCAGTCCCGGGGCGATGCCCGGGACTGCCTCCCGAAGAGCCTACGACGGCGGGGCCGGCTTGGGAAACCGCGCGGCGGATTTTGCGGTCACCGCCGCTGGCCACTAGTCGTCGGTCGAGACCTGCTCATTGCCTGCCCGCGTCACGAGCGCCGCGAAGACGCGGATCGAGACGCCATCGTTGAAGCTGCGGACCGAGCCGTCCCCCATGACGGCGTTCACGATGCCGGGGTGGAAGGAATACGGATCGGCCGTGCCTTCCTTGCCGTACGTGCTGCCGCCGAACGAGGCCGTATCGACGCTCTCGCCGTTGGTGATATTGATCGCCTGCTCTGCCGACGAGCCGACGGCCGAGCCGTCCGACTTCTGGCCCTTGAACGCCAGGTCGCTCGCGGGACGGCACCAGCCGCCGCCGTTGACGCGTCCCGCCGGATCGTTGACGTCGCTGTTGATGATCCGGCCACGAATCACCTTGAGCGGCCGACCGGCCGACTCGACGAGGGCGATCGTCTTCGAGAGCCCGTCGGTGCACTGACGCAGACGCACCGAGGTGGTGCCGTCGTAATCCTTCGACAACAGGCCGAGCGAGGGATCGGACTTGGAGCCGTTGTAGGTGCCGGACGACATCGTGGCCTGCGACACGGGGGCGACGACACTGGCCTGGCCGCTGAGCCGGTTGTCGACGAACGTGGTGGCGGCATAGTCGTTCGTCGCGCAGAACAGGCCCGTGCTTTCGACGAGGCTGCGGCCGTCGGCGCTCACGGTCCGGTTGGAGCTGCCGAACCCGCCCGACGACGAGTCGGGATCGCCGTCGAGCGTCTGTGTCGGATCGGACGGGCACTCGAACGCCTTGATCCGCGTCCGGGCCAGGACGCCATTGGCGAACCGATCGGTTCCCACCGGGGCGATGTCGGTCCAGTTGGCGGCCGTGCCTGAGTTCCAATTGGCGGCGACGACGGGCTCTTCGATGTAGGCGACGCTGCGCGTGACCCACGACAGCCGGCCCTTCGTCCCGGTCTGGGGCCGGGTGCTCGTCGGCAGTTTCTCGCTGTTCGCGCTCACGAAGTTGTGGATCATCAGGCCGCACTGCTTGAGATTGTTGGTGCAGCTCGACCGACGGGCGGCCTCACGGGCCGCTTGCACCGCCGGCAACAGCAGGCCGATGAGTACGCCGATGATGGCGATCACCACCAGCAGTTCGACGAGGGTGAAGCCACGGAAGGCGGCCCGGGAACGACGCTTGGCAGACATGGAAACTCCTTCTTTGGGGAAGCACGGACGATGTGGATCGAGAACGGGAACACCGAGGGCCGCCGCTGGCTCCGACCGCCTGCAGTCGCGGCAGCCGCCAGGAATCCGCCTGAGCACCCCCGTGGCAGCGGCCGAGGGCGTCGAGAGAGTGGGACCGGAAGCGGTGGACAAAACGGTGGACATGTCGAGGGCTCCTGCGAGCCGTCACGGTCCTCCGGTGCTTCCGGTCGGGTGGCGGGTTGGAAAGCGAGTGTGGGGTGAGTGGCAGTGTCGGGGTGGGTGGAAAGCGGTTCAGCGGTCGGATTTGTCGAGTCGCGTCTTCTCGGTGCGTTCGATCTGGACCACGACGCCGTCCTGGACGATCGCGAGCACGGAGCCGTAGCGCAGCCCGCTCAGGGCGTCGCCGATACGGCGGAGCGTTGGGGCACTGTTGGGAGCGGCAGCCTCGGGGCGGTCGGCGGAGTGAGCGTTGCGGTCGGCCTGGCTCATAACTGGCTCAGATGACGTATTCAGGGTCGGGAACGAACACCCGGGCCTTGCGGGGCGTGATCGCCACGTGGGTGCCGGGCTCGAGATTGATCTGCAAACGGCGTGCCACTTCGGTCGGAACATCGACCTGCAGTTCCTGCTCCGACCCGTGGGGCTGGCATGTGACGCGGGTGATCGATCCGGTGCGTGTGACCCTGAGAATGCTGGCCGGGAGACTCGTGCCGAGGCGGTTGGCGACCGCCGCCGGCGCCGAGATCTCGAGCTCGTGCGGCCGCAGGTAGACGCGGGCCTCGCGGGCCTGGGCATGCGGATACTCGGGATAGTCGATCGGAATCCCGTGCCAGAACGCCCGGCCGTTCTCGACCCGGCCGTGGTACACATTCACGTTGCCGAGGAAGTCCATCACGAACGGCGTGGCCGGATGGTCGAACACCTCGTCGGGCGTGCCCTGCTGCTCGATCTTCCCGTGGTTCATGACGACGACGGTGTCGGCGAGTTCGAAGGCCTCCTCTTGGTCGTGCGTGACGAACACGCTCGTCATCCCGATCTCGTCGTGCAGCCGCCGCAGCCACTGCCGCA
Source organism: Planctomycetia bacterium (assembly GCA_009923125.1). Classification (GTDB taxonomy): domain Bacteria; phylum Planctomycetota; class Planctomycetia; order Pirellulales; family UBA1268; genus RGVT01. The sequence goes on along the minus strand of RFUD01000050.1, from coordinate 1,777 downwards.
GTTCCACGCGGACCTTCGCGTCGAGGGCGCCGAACGGCTCGTCGAGGAGCAGGATCTTCGGCCGGATGGCGAGCGCCCGGGCGAGCGCCACCCGTTGCCGCTGGCCGCCGGAGAGCTGCGCCGGCTTCCGGCCGCCGAGCCCTTCGAGCCGCACGAGCCGCAGCAGTTCCTCCACCTTGGCTTTCACCTCGGCCTGCGGCACCTTGCGCACGCGCAGCCCGAAGGCGACGTTCTCGAACACGCTCATGTGGCGGAACAGGGCGTAGTGCTGGAACACGAAGCCCACCTCGCGCTGCCGGGCGTGCCGCCCGGTGATGTCCTCGCCGTCCTCCTCGATCGTGCCCTCGTCGGCGAATTCGAGGCCGGCGATGATCCGCAGGAGGGTGGTCTTGCCGGAGCCCGAGGGGCCGAGCAGCGCCAGCAGCGTGCCCTCCGGCACCTCGAGCGAGACGTTGTCGAGGGCCTTGAACGAACCGAACGACTTGGAGATCTCACGGACATGAATGCTCATGCGACACCACCCTCCACCTTCGTGTGGTCAAGTGAATCGGTCTGGGAACGGTTGGCTTCCAGGTCGCGGGCTTCGGCCTCCAGTCGCCGTTCGATGATGAACTTGGCGACGAGCGTGATGAGCGCGAGGCCCGCGAGCACGCTGGCGACCGCCATCGAGGCCGGCTGCCGGTATTCCTGGAACAGTTTTTCGACACGCAGGGGCATCGTGTCGGTGGCCCCGGCGATGTGGCCGCTGACCACGTACACGGCGCCGAACTCGCCCATCGCCCGCGCGTTGGCCAGCACGATCCCGTGCAGCAGCGCCCAGCGGATGTTCGGGAGCGTCACCCGCCAGAACACCTGCCAGCCGCTGGCGCCCAGGCTCACGGCGGCCATCTCCTCCTCGGGGCCGATCGACTCCATCACGGGGAGCAGTTCGCGGACCACCAGCGGCAGCGTGACGAAGGTCGTGGCCAGCACGAGCCCCGGCCAGGCGAAGATCACCTTCCAGTCGAGCCAGGCGAGCGCGGGGCCGAGCACGCCCTGCCGACCGAAGATCAGCACGAGCGCGAGGCCCGCCACCACGGGCGACACCGAGAACGGAACGTCGAAGAGCGAGATCAGGAGCGACCGCCCCGGAAACCGGAACCGGGCCACGAGCCAGGCCGCCGCGATGCCGAAGACGGTGTTGATCGCCACCGCGACCGGCGCCACGGTGAGCGACAGCCAGATCGCGTGCCGCGTGTCGGGATCGTCCGCGAGCGCCTTCCACCACTGGCCCGCACCCCGGGCGAAAGCCTCGTAGAACACGCTCGCCAAGGGCACCACGATGAGCAGGCCGACGACGGCGACCGCGGCGGCGACGAGCAGTGTCGCGAGCGGCTTCGAATGGTCGGTGGAACGGCGGGTGTGGGCCATGGCGGGCGGGCGTCGGGTGACTGGACGTGTTGGGTTACTGGGCGTTGCGGGCGAGCCGCTGCTGGAGCGCGTTGACGACCACGAGCAGGGTGAGCGACATCGCGAGCAGCAGCACGGCCACGGTGGTGGCCTCGGCGTAGGCGAACTCCTCGAGCCGTGCGACGATCAACACCGGCGCGATCTCCGTCTTGAACGGCATGTTGCCGGAGATGAAGACGACCGAGCCGTACTCGCCGAGGGCCCGGGCCAGCGCCATCGCGAAGCCGGTCACCACGGCCGGCAGGATCGCCGGGAGCACGACCCGCAGAAACGTCTGCGAGCGCGAGGCCCCGAGGATCCGCGCCGCCTCCTCCACGTCGCGGTCGAG
>RFUD01000490.1 GCA_009923125.1 Planctomycetia bacterium | reverse complement strand
TGTCGATCCGCACGGCGTTGTAGATCGCCGGGATCGAGCTCTCGGGAAACTCCACGTCGAACGTGGAGCCGATGACTTGCGTGACGCTGCCGTTTGCCATTGCTTTTGAACCTCTTTCCTGGGGAACTCGCTCGTTCGCTATTTCTTGAGGGCCTCGACGCCTCCGAGGATCTCCATGATCTCGCCGGTGATCTGGGACTGCCTGGCCCGGTTGTACTGTCGCGACAGGCTCTTGATGAGGCCGCCGGCGTTCTCCGTGGCCGCCTTCATCGCCACCATGCGGGCCACCTGCTCGCTCACGGCCGCGTCGAGGAAGCACTTGAACAGCCGGGAGAGAAAGCTCGCCGGGAGGATCTCCTCGAGGATCGACGACGCCGAGGGGTAGAAGTCGTACTCGTCGGAGGCGAGTTTCGCCTTCTCGCCGGTCCCCGCGGCCTGCGGCGGGGCGAGGGGCAGCAGCGTCTCCGTCACCGCCTCCTGCTTCGCGATCGAGTGGAATCTCGTGTACACGACGTCGAGTCGGTCGATCGCCCCCGACGAGTAGGCCTCGAGGTAGGCCTTGCCCATGGGGGCCACGGCGGCGAACTCCGGCTTGTCCTCGAACTGCGTGTATTTCTCGGCGATGTCCGCGCCGCGGAATCGGAGGGCGGAGATGCCCCGCTTGCCCGACACGCTGACGTGCGCCGGCACCTGCTCGCTCTTCCACTGGCCGAGGAGCGCGACCGACTGCCGCACGATGTTGGAGTTGTAGCCGCCGCACAGGCCACGGTTGCCGGTCAGGACCAGCACCGCGGCCCGCTTCGTGGGCCGGATTTCGAGGAGGGGGTGGGCCACGTCGGCGCCCACGCTCGCGATGTTCTCGAGGATCTTCGCCAGATGCCGGGTGTAGTCGCGGGCGGCGATCGAGCGGTCCATCGCCTTCTTGAACCGCGCCGTGGCGATGAGCTCCATCGTGCGCGTGATCTTGCGGATGTTCTTCACCGACTTGCGGCGGCGATCGAGAGCCCGGGCTTTTGCCATCGTGTACGACCTTTCGCGAACGGCCTGTCGGCCCCCTGCCTACCGTGCTCCGGCCAACGGGCGGGGCGCACCACCCGTCTTCGCGGCCCGCTGCCGCTTGAACTCGGCGATCGCGGCCTCCAGCTGCCGCTCGCTCTCGCCGTCGAGTTCCTTCGACTCGTCGATCCGCTTGCGGAGTTCCGGCACCTGGTCACGGACGAACGTGAGGAAGCCCCGCTCCCAGTCGGCCACTTCCTCGCGCTTCACCTCGTCGAGGTGGCCGCGGGTGCCCGCGTAGATGCTCATCACCTGGTCCACCACGTCCATCGGCGCGAACTGCCCCTGCTTGAGCAGCTCGACCATCCGGTAGCCGCGGTCGAGCCGCTGCTGGGTCGCGGCGTCGAGGTCGGTGCCGAGCTGGGCGAACGCCTCGAGTTCGCGGAAGCTCGCCAGATCGAGCCGCAGGCCGCCGGCCACCTTCTTCATGGCCTTCGTCTGGGCGGCGCCACCGACACGCGACACCGAGATGCCGGCGTTCATGGCGGGCCGCTGGCCCGCGAAGAACAGGTCGGGCTGGAGGTAGATCTGGCCGTCGGTGATCGAGATCACGTTCGTGGGGATGTACGCCGACACCTCGCCCTCGAGCGTCTCGATGATCGGCAGCGACGTCAGCGATCCACCGCCGAGTTCCTTCGAGAGCTTCGCCGACCGCTCCAGCAGGCGGCTGTGGGCATAGAACACGTCGCCCGGATAGGCCTCGCGGCCCGGCGGGCGCCGCATGAGGAGCGA
>RFUD01000489.1 GCA_009923125.1 Planctomycetia bacterium | reverse complement strand
CGAGGCTCGCCTGGAGGGCGAGCCATCGCAGCTCGGGGCAACCTTGGCTTGCCCCGCAGCTGCGGAAGCCCGCCGGGGCCATGGATGGCCCGGCGGGCGTAAATTTAAAAGCAGTCGTTTCTGACCTCCTGGATGATCAGTTCCTTGAGACGGCAGATCGCCTGCTGCTCCTGGGCCTTCGCGTCGCGCCAGAACTGCTTGAGCTCCTCCCGCCACTCCGCGTTGGCGATGTACTGGTCATACCGCCACAGGGCGTCGAGCCGCCGGCTCAACTCGTGCACGAGATCATGATCGTGGTCGGCACAGCCGGAGGTTTCACCAAGATGGCTCAGTTCTTTTTCAGCGGCGAGATACATCGGATCGACTCCTCGGGACGAAAGGGGTTGACCGCCCGTCCTGGGCCTCCTGCGTTGCACCGGTGCCGGTGCGACGCGGCAACCATTGCCGCCCGCCACGGCCCGATCAAGTTTGGGCGCGGTGCCGGCAACACCGGGCAAACCATCGGCCGGACACTTCGCCCGGAGCCCACTCAACCCTGACGGTCGGAGCGGGAGTGCCACGCAAAGCCCCCCTCCGAACGTGACGATTTCCCGCTCCACAGCTGTCGCAGGCTTTGTCTCCCCCGTAGACTTGGATGTCGCGGGCACGACAGGGGCCGCCCGACGCAATCCATCATGCACCGAACAGACTCCCCGCACGCCGGCACCGCGTCGATCACGCTGCTCGAATCGTTCGACAGCTGGGCCCAGTTGCTGCGCTACGGCCCGCCTTCCACCGACGCCGGCCGCACCGAGCCGGCGCCGACGCTCCCCGAAGCCGAACCCTACCGGCCCACGCTGCGCCGACCGCTGGCCCTGCTGCACGTCGTCGATGACGGCCGAGACGACGGGGAGACGATTCGCCTGCGGGGCGACCGCCTGGTCATCGGCCGCGCGGCCGGCGACGTCAGGGTCGAGCACGACGTCTGCATGGCGTCGCCGCACGCGGCCCTCGAGCGGACTGCCGACGGACTCTGGCGGCTCGCCGATCTGGGCAGCGACCGTGGCACATTCGTGCGCGTGCTCGCGGCGCGGCTCCATCCTGGCTCGTGCGTCCAGCTCGGCGCGACGAGGTTCCGGTTCGAACTGCCGAGCGACGTCGAGCCACGCCTCGTCGAACTCGCGCCGGATGGAGATGGACCGGCCCACGCGTGCCGAACGCCTCTCACAACGATCGGCCGCCGCGGCGGCGGCGCCGACGTCCTGGTCGAAGACCGGTTCGTGAGCCCGCTGCACGCGGAGCTCCGTCGGACGGAGAACGGCTGGCGGATCGCGAACCGCGGGCTCAACGGCCTGTGGGTACGGATCGACGGTCCTGTGCGACTCGCCTGCCCGTCGCAGTTTCAATGCGGCGAGCAGCGGTTCGTGTTCGTGCCGCTGGCCGAGTGAGACCAGGACGACGGGCAGATTCAGCCGAGCAGCCAATCCGGCAGCCGCCGCACCCTGCCCTCCCGATCGACACACACGACGACGGTCCGCCCCGAGGCGATGATCACCCGCTCGCGGACCACCTCGTAGGTGTGGGTGATGCTCGCCCCCCCGACCTTCTCCACGTAGGTCTTCACGACCAACAAGTCGTCGTACTCGGCGGCTGCCCGGTAGCTGCAGGCGGCCTCCGAGACCACGAGGAACAGCCCCTCGTCCTCGAACTGCCGGTAGGTCGCCCCGCGGGCCCGCAGCATCTCCGTCCGGCCGATCTCGAAATAGGTGAGGAAATTGGCATGGTGCACCCGCCGCTGGCCGTCGGTCTCCTGGTAC
>RFUD01000488.1 GCA_009923125.1 Planctomycetia bacterium | reverse complement strand
GCCCCGGCGTCTGCATGGAGCATCGGAGAATCGACATGATGAAGATACGGATGATCAAGGCGTACGCCGCCTACAAGAAGGGCGAGACGGTCGAGCTGCCGGAGCGTCAGGCCGAGTCGCTGATCGCGTGGGACTACGCGGTCCGCGTCCCGGAGGACGAGCAGCAGCTGCTCGATGACTCGCCCAAGCAGCGGCGCAGGCGGCACGGCATCGAGACGGCGGACGCACCTCCAGACGCTGAGCAGGCGAGGATCAAGTGAAGCGCTACCGCAGCCTCAAGCGTCTGACCGAGCCGGCGGCCGAGCCTGTGACGCTGGCCGAGGCGAAGGCACACTGCCGCGTGGACATCGACGCCGACGACACGCTGATCCAGGGCTACATCCGCACGGCCCGCGAGCTGTGCGAGGACTACGTCGAGCGGGCGTTCGTGACGCAGCAGCTGCAGATGAAGCTCGACCAGTGGCCGATCGAGGTGGAGCTGCCGCGGCCGCCGATGTCGAACGCCGGCACGACGACTGCCGTCATCGTCTCCTACACGCTGAGCGACACCGGGGCCACCGCGACCCTGCCGACGAGCGTCTACCGGGTGGACCGGGACGCGACGCCCGGCGTCGTCCGCAATCTGTACGGCGGCACCTGGCCGAGCAACCGCGACGATCAGAACTCGATCAGCGTCACCTGGTGGGCCGGCTACGACGACGCGTCGTCGATCCCGCAGCGGGTGAAGAACGCCATTCTGATGACCGTCCTTGCCCTCTACGAGGGCCGCGGCGACGCCCAGCTGCCGGCCGGGGCGAAGGCCCTGCTCGACTCCGTCTCCTGGGGGCAGTACGCATGACACTCGACGGCCGATTCACGATCGACGTGCTGGTGCACGACGCCGACACGGCGACGTCGTCGCTCAAGGTGCTGGCGATCGACGGATCCGATGCCGTGGCGACCGGCAAGGCCGCTCTGATCACGAGCACGGTCGGCACCGCAGCGGCCACGATTGCCAGGACGGCTCCCGGCTACACGGCGGCCGACGGCTCTGTCGTCTCGTTCGCGACCGTCGAGCGGGTCGCCCTGTCGGCCACGCCGCACGTCGAGCTGACGACGGCCGGCGGCCGCGCCTACTTCGCCAGCGGCGGCCGCGTCGGCGTCTACGAGATGACCGGAAGCGAGCGGACGACGGCGGCCTACTCCATCCGCACCACGGCCGGCACCGCCTCCTACAGCCTGCTGCTCTACGGCACATGATCGACGCCGGCAAACTCCGCGAGCGGGTCACCTGGCAGACGCCGACCGAGACGCGGAACGCGCTCGGGGAGAGCGTCTCGTCCTGGTCCACGTTCGCGACGGTGTGGGCCAGTGTCGAGGGCGTGTCGGCTCGAGAGTTTCTGCTGTCGGGCCAGCAACAGATCGAGATGAGCCACCGGATCCGCTGCCGGTACGTGCCGGGGCTCAATCAGACGATGCGGGCCTCGTGGCGGGGCCGCACGCTCGAGATCGTGACGCTCCTCGAGCACAACAATCGCAGCGAGCACGAGGTCATCTGCCAGGAGACGAGCTGATGGCTGTCGCCGGCATCACGTTGAGCATCAACACCGAGGGGCTCAAAGAGCTTCAGGCGAACATCCGCGCCTTCTTCCCGAAGAAGGAGGCGGCCGAGGTGCTCGCCGAGGTCATCGAAAAGGCGATCTATCCGGCATTCCTGCGGCTGGGCGAGCTGACGCCGCGCGGGCCGACCCGGAATCTCCGGTCGGCTGCGGCGATGAAGGTCGTCAAGTACCCGACTGCCGGGGCCGCCGTCGGTCTCAT
>RFUD01000487.1 GCA_009923125.1 Planctomycetia bacterium | reverse complement strand
GCGAGGAGGGGTCGTCCGTGAGCACGCGGCGATTCGCCTCCAGCTGCTCGTCGAACTCCCCGAGCTGCTCGTGGCATTGGCCGAGGTAGAGGTCGATCTGCCGGGTGAGGTCCGTCGAGCCTGCGACCAGCGGCCGGACACGCTCGAGTTTCTGCCGCGCCTGAAGCCAGCGTTGCTCGGCGATCAGAACCCGGGCCTCGATCAGCCCCACCGCCGGGCTCCCCGTGCCGAGCAGTTCCTTGAGCCGGCCGGCCGTCTGCTCGACGCGGCGGATCTCGTTGGTCTGCAGCAGCGCGTCGGCGAGCATGAGCAGGAGCGCCGGCCGGCCGGGCAGGGCGTCGATCCCCTCGTCGAGCACCTTGACGGCCTCGTCGGGCCGCTGCTGCTGCTGCGCGAGGACCGCCGCGGCGCGGATCACGCGTTCGTCGCGCTGGGGTCGCTTCATGCCCTGATCCACGAACCGCTGGGCGGAGGCGAAGTCCTTCTCCGCCAGCGCGATCTCGAAGGCGGCCAGCAGCGTCTCGACGTCGTCCGGGGCGAGCTGCGCCGCCCGGGCCACGTCCTGCTTGGCCGCCGCCAGGTTGCCCCGTTGGCGATGCCAGCGGGCGAGCGCGAGCCATGCCTGCGGGTCGTCGGCGTTCGACTTCACGAGTTCGGCCAGCACCTTGTCGGCCGTCGCCGCGTCCTCGAACTTCTCCTGCAGGATGGCGGCGAGCAGGACGAACGCCTCGGTGCCACCCGATCGCGGCACGCGTTCCGGGTCGAAGGTCTTCTTTTCCAGATCGAACCCGGTCAGCTGGCTCGCGAGATTCGCCGCCTCCTCGAAGTCGCCGGTGCCGGCCCAGCAACGCGCCAGCGAAAGATCGATCTCGGCCCGATCGACCACGCTTCGCCGCGTCCCGTCGCCGCCTCCTCCGTCCGCGGTCGGCGGCGCGGGTTCGGCGGCCCCGGCCTTGGACCGCAGGATCTGCAGGTGCTCGCGCGCGTCCGCGAACCGCCCGATCCGCATTTGAAACCCGGCCAGTCGCTGCCGCAGGGCGTCGTCGTCCGGATTTCGTCGCACCGCCGTCTCCAGCACTCCGTAGGCTCGGGCGACGTCGTTGCGGGTGGCTCCCGGCGCCTCGGCTCGATCGAGGACGAGCCCGGCGAACTCGGCGTAGGCATCCTTGTCGTCCGGGCGGTAGGCGACGTACCTCGTGAACAGGGCGAGGGCTTCGCCGTTCTTGCCCTCGGCCAGTTTGGCCCGGGCGAGCTTGGCGAGGGACCCCGCGTTCCTCGTGACCTGGAAGCGGTGCAGCAGGAAGACACCGACGCAGCCGCCGACGACCACCGCGACCAGGATGAGCAGCAGACGCAGATTGATCTTCTTCATGGCACGGTGTGGCGGTGTCCGAGCGGGTTCGCGAGGGAACCGGGATGGCTGCCCCGCCCCAAGAATAACCGCTCCTCCTGCGACATCGCCACGCAGGCCAGCTTCCCGCAATCCGTCGCCGACGACGGGGAGGGCGCGCCGAACCCGGAACTACGCCACGACCAGGCCGTTGATCTTCGTGTTCGCCGGCAGCTCGCCGGCGATGCCCTCGGCCTGGAAGCCGAACGAGATCTCGGCGCCTGCGGCGAGCGTGGCGTTCCAGGCCGCGTTCCTGACGACGTAGCGGGTGCCGACGCGGCTGACGATCTCGGCGTTCCAGATGTTGACGATGTTCGCCGCCATGTCGAATTCCATCGTCCAGCCGCTGATCGCCGTCGTGCCGGTGTTTTTGATCTTCACGTCACCGTTGAAACCGGTGCCCCAGCCGC
>RFUD01000486.1 GCA_009923125.1 Planctomycetia bacterium | reverse complement strand
CCGCCAGCTCCGCGTCGCGGAGGGCTGGAAGCTGTCCGACCCGGAGATCGGCCTGGGGGACCAGGCGCGGATCCGCTCGATGGGGGCGGCGATCCAGTGCCGCGTCACCACCGAGGATCCCGAGAACCGCTTCCTCCCCGACTACGGCCGGATCACGGCCTATCGTTCGGCCAGCGGCATGGGCATCCGGCTCGACGCGGGCACGGCCTTTTCGGGGGCCGTGGTCACGCCCTACTTCGATTCGCTGCTGGTGAAGGTGACGGCGCGGGGCCTGACGCACGAGGAGGCGGCCGGCCACATCGAGCGGTGCCTGCAGGAGTTCCGCGTCCGCGGCGTGAAGACCAACATCCCCTTCCTCATCAATCTCGTCACGCACCCCGACTTCCTCGCCGGCCGCTGCACGACCCGGTTCATCGACGAGACACCGGCCCTGTTCGAGTTCCCGCTGCGCCGCGACCGGGCGACCCGCGTGCTGGAATACCTGGCCGACGTGATCGTCAACGGCAATCCGCTCGTCAAGGGGAGGCCGACCGCAGCCCGCCGCACCCCCGCGCCGGTGCCCGACTTCGACCGGCTGGCAACGCCGGCGCCGGGCCTGCGGGCGACGCTCCGGGAACGGGGGCCGCGCGGCTTCTGCGAGTGGCTCCGGAAGCAGGACCGCCTGTTCATCACCGACACGACGATGCGCGACGCGCACCAGTCGCTCCTGGCCACCCGCATGCGGTCGTTCGACATGCTCGCCGTCGCCGACGCCTACGCCCGCCTGACGCCGGGCCTGTTCTCGCTGGAGATGTGGGGCGGCGCCACCTTCGACACCTCCATGCGGTTCCTCAAGGAATGCCCGTGGGACCGGCTCGTCGGGCTCCGCGAACGGGTGCCGAACATCCTCTTCCAGATGCTGCTGCGGGCCAGCAACGCCGTCGGCTACACGAACTATCCGGACAACGTCGTGCAGGCGTTCGTCAAGGAGTCGGCCGCCGCCGGCATCGACGTGTTCCGGGTGTTCGACCCGCTCAACTGGGTGCCGAACATGCAGGTGGCGATCGACGCCGTGCTGGAAAGCGGCGGCATCTGCGAGGCGGCGATCTGCTACACCGGCGACGTCCTCGACCCGCGGCGGACGAAGTACTCGCTCGACTACTACGTCTCGCTCGCCCGGCAGCTGGAGAAGCTCGGCGCCCACATGCTCGCCATCAAGGACATGGCGGGCCTGTGCAAGCCGCTCGCCGCCGGCCGGCTGGTGCGGGCGCTCCGCGACGAGATCGGCATCCCCGTCCACTTCCACACGCACGACACCTCCGGCGCCTCGCTGGCCAGCGCCCTGGAGGCGGCACGGGCGGGGGCGAGCGTGGTGGATGCGGCCATGGCGAGCTTCGCCGGCCTGACCAGCCAGCCGAACCTCAACGCCCTCGTCGAAGCGGTCCGCCACACGCCCCTCGACACCGGACTCGACCCGGAGCCGCTGCGTCACCTCTCCCGCTACTGGGCGGCGGTCCGCGACCACTACACGGCGTTCGAGTGCGACATGAAGGCGCCCGATGCCGATCTCTACCTCCACGAGATGCCGGGCGGGCAGTTCACGAACCTCCTGGAGCAGGCGAAGGCCCTCGGCCTGGGCGACCGCTGGGAGGAGGTCTGCCGTGCCTACGCCGACGTCAACCAGCTGCTCGGCGACATCGTGAAGGTGACGCCCACGAGCAAGGCGGTGGGCGACCTCGCGCTGCTGCTGGTGACCAACGGCATGCAGGCGTCCGACCTGCTCGCCGACTCCCGCGAGATGTCGTTCCCCGAGTCGGTCGTG
>RFUD01000485.1 GCA_009923125.1 Planctomycetia bacterium | reverse complement strand
GCTATCGCGCCGTCGCCGGCACGGCGATCGCCGCCGCCATCCTGGCGTTCGTGTCGCCGCTGGCCTTCATCGACTGGCCGCTCGTCGCCATTCCCGTGCTGGGGATGGTGCTGGGCGTGGTGGGCTACCGGACGGTCGTCACGCGTCCCGACGCCTACACGGGGCGTGCGCTCAGCCTGGCCGCGACGGCCGTGTCGCTGGTGTCGCTGATCGGCGGACTCGTCACCCTGTCGCTGGCCTACGCCGCCGAACTGCCGCCGGGATACGAGCGGATCCACTACGGCCTGCTCCAGCCCGCGGAGGGCGACGTGTCCGGCACCCTGCCCGAGACCGCCCGCGCGCTCGACGGCCGGAACGTCCTGCTCAAGGGCTACATGTATCCCGGCAAACAGCAGTCGGGCATCACGCAGTTCCTGCTCGTGCGGGACCAGGGCGACTGCTGCTTCGGCGGGAATCCCAAGATCACCGATCGCGTCCTCGTGCAACTGCGGGATCCCGACCATCCCGAGGGGATCGCCTTCACCAACAGGCTCACGAAGATCGCCGGCCGGTTCGTCGTCCGCCCCATGGGCGCTCCGGGCCTCGACGGCGGCGTGATCTACCACCTCGAGGACGCCCGTGCGAGATAGCCGCATCGTGTCGTGCGCGACACCCGGGTGGTGGTGGTGGGGAGCCGTCGCGGCCTGCGGTGCGATCGGCTGCGGCCCGCCGTCCGCCACGCCGGCAGCTCCACCGGCAGCGCGGGACATCTCGTTCGACGACGTCAAGCTCGACATGCAGAAGGGGGATCCCTTCTCGCGGGACCTCCTGCCCGCCCGGGTGATGGCGCTGGAGAACGGCCGGGTGCGGATCCGCGGCTACATCCTGCCGAGCTTCCAGCAGACCGGACTGACCCAGTTCGTCCTCGTCCGCGACAACATGGAGTGCTGCTTCGGTCCCGGTGCCGCCCTCCACGACTGCGTCGTGGTCCGGATGCTGCCCGGAAAAACCGCCGCTTTCTCGGTCCGGCCCGTGGCCGTGACGGGCACGTTCCGGGTGCAGGAACTCCGCGGTCCGGACGGCCGGCACCTGGCGATCTATGCCCTGGATGGCGAGGAAGTGCAATGACATCGGGGCGTTGGTAGCATCGCAAGGCGGCGGCCGTCGCCGTCTTCCCCCCGGCACGCGCGTCATGAGCACCGACTGGTTCTGGATCTACGACATCCCGACGGCCCGGCTGGCGTTGCTGTCGATCGCCCTGTTCGTGGGCGTCTACTGGAGCGGGCTGATCCTCGTCCGCCCCTTCCTGCGGCCGCTCGTGCGGAACATCCGCGCCGCCAACGACATCGTCGGCTACATCCTCTCCTGCTTCTGCGTGTTCTACGGGCTGCTGCTGGGCCTCATCGCCGTGACGGCCTACCAGAACGTCTCCGAGGCGGGCTCCAACGTCACCCGCGAGGCCGCCGCGCTGTCGGCGCTCTACGAGGACGTCTCGCGCTATCCGGAGCCCCATGCGCAGAACCTCCGCTGGCTGCTCCGCGACTACACCCGCTACGTCATCAAGTACGCCTGGCCGCTGCAGCAGCGGGGCGTCATCCCGCAGGAGGGCACGATCCGCGCCGAAGCCTTCCACGACAAGCTCCTCGACTTCCAGCCCCAGACCCCGGCCGAGGAGATCCTCCACGCCGAGGCACTCCGGCAGCTCAACCACTTCCTGGAGTGCCGGCGCATGCGGCTGTTCTCGGTGAAGTCGGCGCTGCCGGCGTCGATGTGGTACGTGATGCTCCTCGGGGCCTTCTTCACGATCCTGCTCTGCTGGCTGTTCGACATGA
>RFUD01000484.1 GCA_009923125.1 Planctomycetia bacterium | reverse complement strand
GCTGTCCGTACTTCCCTGTCGATTCCATGAGTATGTTTTGCAACTCCTCGCGACCGCGGTTCCATTCGGCCTCGATCGAGTCGACGTGGAAGTAGCCCTCGTTGGCGTTCTGGTCGAACCGCACGTCGTCGAACACGAAGAACTCGGCCTCGGGGCCGATGAAGCAGGTGTCGGCGATGCCGGTGCCCTTGAGGTAGTGCACCGCCTTGCGGGCCACGTTCCGCGGATCGCGCGAGTAATCCTCGCGGGTGATCGGGTCCTGAATGTTGCAGATGATCGAGAGCGTGGGGATCGTGGCGAAGGGATCGACCACGGCCGTGTCGGGCACCGGCACGAGCAGCATGTCGCTCTCGTTGATCGCCTGCCAGCCGCGGATGCTCGAGCCGTCGAAGCCGAGGCCGTCGTCGAACGTGTCCTCCTCGAGCTTGCCGACGGGGATCGTGAAGTGCTGCCAGGCCCCGAGGAAATCGGTGAACCGGAGATCGACCGCCTTCACTTCCTTCTCGCGGCACAGCGCGAGCACTTCACGAGGTTTCATCGACGGGTCTCCTGGAGAGCCGGTATCTTACCCGCCGGCCGGATGCGATTCCGCATCCGGTGGGGCGGACCTCCATGGCGCGCGGTTCACGAGAGCGGTACGGCGAGCGGGCCCGGCTCGACGACTGTCGCGACGCGGGACCGGGCTCGCAGGCGGAGTTGTTCGTCGTGGAGGGTGAATCGGCGGCGGCGGCCGTGGCGCGGGTGCGGGACCCGGCACTCCAGGCGGTGTTGCCGATGCAGGGCAAGCCGCTCAACGCCGCCCGGGCGCCGCGCGACAAGGTGCTCGGCCATCCTCTCTTCGGACCGCTCATCGAAGCGCTCGGGACCGGTCTCGAGCCGGAATACGTCGCTCGGTCGCTCCGGTACGACCGGATTCTCCTGCTCATGGATCCGGACGCCGACGGCATCCACTGCGGCGTGCTGCTGTTGATGTTCTTCCACCGCTGGATGCCCCGGCTCATCGAAGCGGGTCGGGTGGAACTCGTCCGCCCTCCCTGGGGCGAAGTGACGGTGGAAGGTCAGCTGCACCATGCACTCTCCGACGCCGAATTGACCGCCCTCGCCGATCGAGCCCGCGCCATCGGGGCCGTGACGCTCCGGCGGTATCGGGGACTGGCGGCGATCGACGCCGGCGTGATCCGCGACACGTGCGTCAGGCCCTCGACGCGGCGCGTAAGCCGCGTCTCGCCGGCCGACGTGGAGGCCATGCTCGGCTTTCTCGATGAACTCGGCCCCGTGTCGCTGGAGCCGCCGGCGTAGCATTCGGACTGAACGTCAGCCATCCACCACGGCGACCCATCCTCCGGATGACGCCGCGAGCCGCAGCCGGCGTCCGGCGATCACGCCACCGATCACGAGATCCCCGCTCATGCCCTCCTCGGCGAGGTCGCCGGCCGAGAGCGAGTACACGCCCGTGGCCACGCGTCTCGCGAAGCCCCGCCCTCCGGAGATATCTCCCGCCTCGTGATCGAGCCAGGCGAGCCGATGCGGCGGCAGTTCGACGGCCGCCACGGCGGGGCCGCCACGCTCGGGCAACGACGCCAGCCGCCACGTGCGGCAGGCAGCGCCGTGTTCGAGCAGCAGGTCGTAGTGCCGGCCCGTCGGGTCGTCCGGGGCGCCGGTGTGTTCGAGGATCGCGAAGCGTGGCATGCGCGACACGCGCCCTCCGAAATGAGGACACCAAAAGGTGGTCTCCGGCTTCGGGGGCGGCAAAAGTCTCCTCGTGGGGGCTGCGGCAGCCCCATGCTCGTCGAGCGTTCGCCGACCCCCTCGCCTACCCG
>RFUD01000483.1 GCA_009923125.1 Planctomycetia bacterium | reverse complement strand
CAACTCGGAAACCTCTTCGGCCAGCGACCGCATCGAGGTGAACCGCACCTTGGGGTCGCCGGAGCGGGGCTTGAGATCGCCGCGGGCGATTGCCAGCACGCGGGCGCGCATCATCGCTACGCCAGCCTCGCGATGCTCATGCCAGCCACCCGGATATGCACCTCGAGTGCCGCGATGCAGGCGCCAAAGCGCCCCGACAACCCGTCCGCCGCGGCGAGCCGTTGCAGAAAGTTGTGAGCCAGGCCTTCGGCTCTTCGCCATGTCTCGTGACTCACCTCCGAACGCAGGCTCACGGCCGGCACGACATCCGGCAGGCCGCCCCCGCTGCGTGGCGCAAAGCACATCGGCGTCATGTCGTAGGCGGGCGCAAGGCTGTACGGGCGACCGGCCTCGGAGAGGAATGACAGATTGCCGCCGTGCATGTCGGAATTGCCGATGAGCATGCCGAAGGCCCAGAGCAGATCGGTGGTGTCTGCCGCGTCGCGCCGGATATGTCCGAGCGCGGCGAGCCGACGCGCGACAACAGGCCAGCCACCGCCACCGGCCCCGACGAACTCGGCGTCCAGCGCCGCCAGCGAGATCAGGCCGCGCCGTCCGCTCACACCCTCGCGATCGAACCGCTGCACCTCGAGGAAACGCTGCGCGCCGTGGTCGATCACGCGCGTGGTCGATGCCGGGACCCCGGCCGCCCGCAGTGTGTCGAGCGCGAGATGCTCGGCCAGCAGGAGGTCCCGCCACCGCTCGCTCACCGGCCCGTCCTCGGACTCGCTGAACTTGACGATGACGTGACGCGCGCCCTCGGGCGTCGCGACGAACGCGGTGAACTTGGGCTGCTCACCCGCCGCGGAAGACCCCGGTCGCTCGCCACTTGCCGCGTCCAGCCCAAGCTGTCGGTAGCGGTCCGCCTTGTCTCCCTCGATGATGGGAGCAGACGACGTCTCGGTCAGAAAGCGCTCCCTTGCCAAGTCGCCGAGCAGCAGATTGCCGACCATGTCGTGGCCATGCACCAGCAACGCCCGCAAGGCGTGTGTGTCGGTCCAGTCGCTCAGCCGATCAGGCAGGCCGAGCGGCACTCCATGACGCGAGGCGTAGGCGCGGCCCAGGTAACCCTGCGGGCGCATGTCGAAGAGCCACCATGGCAAGCCATCGCTGTGCAGGGTCGCACCGCTCGCTTCTTGCATGACGAAGCCTTCCGGACGCACCGGGACCAACGCGCCGAGTCGGCGGATCCGCCCCTCCGAATCGACGCGATAGACAGCGATGTCGGGCAAGCCTCTGGCCAGATCGCGCAGGGCATAACGCATGGATCGCGCAGCCCCGATGCGAACGATCTCGGCGCCCATCGCGGTGAGGGTGCGCGACCCCGTCGGCTGGCTGACGCCAATTCTTTCAAAGAGTTGCCGCCCCGGCATGGGCCCGTGCGCGAGATGGAGGCGTATGGAATCAGCGTGGATGGGCACGAAATGAATATATGAGTGAATAGATAGTAGGATGGATAATACACTTGAGTGCAGGCCACATCACTGCATTGCAAAGGTTTTGCGCGTAGCGCGCATCGGTTAGACAACGGATGCGCTTACTGCGGCTACCATCTCTCGACCGAAACCCTATCGCCATTGATTCCCGATGCAGCCTCCGCAAACTTGCCCCTTCTGCAGCATCCCGGACGACCGCATCGTCGGCCGGCTCGGCACCGCATTTGCCATCCGCGATGGCTTCCCGGTTTCGCCCGGGCACACACTGATCATCCCGCGGCGGCACATCGGCTCGTTGTTCGGCATCCCCGGCAGCGACCTTCTCGACCTACTGCAACTGCTGGCGCAGACCAA
>RFUD01000482.1 GCA_009923125.1 Planctomycetia bacterium | reverse complement strand
CCCGCGGATCGTCGGGGAACCGCCGCAGGAACTCCTCGATCGCCGGCCCGGCATCCCGCAGATCGCCCCCCTGGGCCGCGGCCCGTCGGGCCGCGTCGATCCGGCCGAACAACTGCTCGGCCGACGGCTTCCTCAGGAGGAAGTAGCCGCCGCCCACGAGCGCGACGAGCGTGACCAGCGCGACCGCCGCCTGCCACCGCTGCTCGATCGTACGGGCGCGCGCCTCGCGTGCCGTGGCGACGCGGTCGAGGTCCTCGACCGTCGTGAAGCGTTTCCGAGGCGCGCGATCGACGACGGTCTCGGCGGCCGGGTCGAAACCGGTGCCGGCGACGCCCGCGACTTCCACGGGCTTGGTGGTGTTGCCGGCCAGGGCACCGGTCGCGGCGGCCGTCTGGCCCGGCGGCGGTGGGGCCGCCGCCGTCGCACCGGCGGCGGGCACCGCCTGCGTGGGTGCATACAGATCGACCGGCTCCGCGGACCCCGGCTCCGGCAGGTCGCGCGATGGAGGCAAGGGCGTCAGCGGCCCCGTCTCGGCGACCGGGGCGGGCACGTGCAGCGTCTCGATCGCCGTCAGCAGCCTGCCGAGCGCCAGGGCGTTGGCAGGCCGTGCGGCGGGCGACTTGGCGAGCATGCGGTCGATCAGCTGGTCGAGTTCCGGCGGCACGGCGGCCACGACCGCCGACACCCGCGGCGGAGGGTCGTGCTGCTGGCGGCGGAGAATCTCGGCGGCCTGCGTGCCCGTGAACGGCGGCTTGCCGGTGAGCATCGCGAACATCACGAGGCCGAGCGCGTAGATGTCCACGCGATGATCGACCGGTCCGCCGGTGGCCTGCTCGGGCGCCATGTACTCGGCCGTGCCGACGATGTTCCCGTGGGCGGTGTGCGCCGCGCCGCCGAACAGTTTCGCGATCCCGAAGTCGGCGAGCTTCACGCGATCGCCGAGGCTCGCCCCGTCGCCGTCGGCCACCAGCAGGTTGGCCGGCTTGAGATCGCGGTGGACCACACCCTGGTCGTGGGCGGCCTTCAGCGCCCGGCACACGCCCAGCGCCACGCTCACCGTCTCCCGCCAGGTGAACCGTCGGCCCGCCCGGAGCAGCTGCTCGAGGCTCTGCCCGGGCACGAGCTCCATCGCGAAATAGGGCTGATCATCCTCCTCGCCGAAGGCGAGGAGTTGCACGATGCCCGGATGCCGGAGCGTCTTGAGCGTGGCGATCTCGGCGTCGAAGCGACGCCTCAGGCCGACGTCGTCGGCGAGGTGGGAAGCGAGGAGCTTGACGGCCACGCGGTGACCGGCGGCGTCGGTCGCCTCGAACACGGCGCCCATCCCACCGCGGCCGAGCCGGGTGCCGATCGTGTACGGGCCCAACTGCGTCGGTTGCATGCGGTCAGTGTATCCTGTCGCCATGACACCTCCCCACACCCCCGCCCCGTCGGCCGGCGGGACCACGGTCGTGCTCCCCCGGTCGACCAATCAGGCCCGGGGGCTCGCCCGTCACTGCATCGATTTCCTGCGCGACCCACAGCCGATCGGTCCGGCGACGGTCGCGGCCCTGGAGCGGTTTCACCTCGACAGCGTGGGCTGCGGCGTGTCGGCGCTCGCGCTCGGGGCGGCCGCGCCCACGATCCTCCGACGCGAGGCGCTGGCCTCTCCGCCCGCCGCCGGCACCCGCGGCGCGATCTGCTTCGGTGACCCCCGGGCGTGTGCGATCGAGAAGGCGGTCGCGGCCAACGCCTCCGCCGTGCGGGAGTGGGACTCCAACGGCACCAATTTCGGTTTCGACGCGACGAAGGGCCGCACGGCCGGGGAGTTCGGCCACAACGACTATTATC
>RFUD01000481.1 GCA_009923125.1 Planctomycetia bacterium | reverse complement strand
AAGCCCGTGACGGTCAGGTCGAGTTCGTTGCACACGTAGCCGAACCGGCCCTGCGGATGGAAGGCGAAGTGCCGCGGGCCGGCGCCCGGCTTCACGGTGGCGAACGAGTGCTCGGCGAGCGTGGCTCCGGTGACGTCGAGCTCATGGACGAGCAGTTTGTCGATCCCGAGGTCGCAACTGATCGCGAAGCGGCCGTCGGCCGACGGATAGATGGAGTGGGCATGCGGCTTCTCCTGCCGCTTCTCGTTGACGCTCTTTCCTGAGTGCTGGATGAATCCGCCGGGCGTGCCCGTGACGACGGGACGCAGGCCGCCGTCGGCGTCGAGCCCGAGGCAGATCACGCTGCCGCCGCCGTAGTTGGCCGCGAGGACGACCTTCCCGGTGCGCTCGACCGCCACGTGGCAGGGGCCCGTGCCCCCCGAAGGCTGTTCGTTCCTCCGCGTGAGGGTGCCCGTGTCCTCGTCGATCACGAAGGCCAGGATCCCGCCGGTGGGCTTGCCGTCGTGGTCGGACACCTCGCTGACGGCGTACAGCCGCGGCAGCGACGGATGCACCGCGAGGAAGCCGGGGTTCTTCGCCCGGGCCGCGAGCACCGGAGGGGTGAGCGTGCCGGAGGCGTCGTCGAACCGCGAGACGTAGATGCCCTCGGAGCCGGCCGGGCCGCGGGTGAACGTGCCGAACCACACGAGCCGCTCCGCGGCCGCCGCCCGCCCGCATGGCCACGCGAGGAGCCAGGCATACATCAGGAATCCGGCGATCCGCCGGTATCGCAGGGTGTGCGTTGTCATCATGGACGGGCTCCTCGAAAACCCTCATGCTCGGACACCGGCTCGGCCTCGTGCGGCGCGGGCCCTCCGACGCCCCGAATCCTACCCGATGCCTCCGCCTCTCCCGCCACCGGCCATGCCGTCGCCCTCGATGGCCGGCCGCGAGGCCCGAAACACGTTCTGGCTCGAGGCGTATCAGGTGATCGTGCGGGTCGGGTGGATCTTCAAGACCGAGACGATCATCATGCCCGCCGTGCTCGACGCCGTCGTCGATTCGGGCACGCTGCGCGGGCTGCTCCCCGTGCTCAACCGGGGCGGACAGAGCGTGCCGCCCCTGTTCGCCGCCGGACCGCTCGCCCGGATGCCCCGCAAGCGCTGGGCCCTCCTGCGCACGAGCCTGGCGATGGCCGCGTGGTTCGGGATTCTCGCCCTCGCCTGGCAGCCGCTCGCGGCGCGCAGGCCCGACTTGCTCGCCGCGCTGTTTCTCGTGCTGTACGCGCTGTTCTCGGCGTCGAACGGGCTCAACCAGCTCGTGGTCGCGTCGCTGCAGGGAAAGCTGATCGCCCCGGGGCATCGCGGCCGGGCGATGGTCGTGAGCGTCGCCACCGGGAGCGTGCTGGCGATCCTCGCCGCGCTCATGCTGCTCGGGCCCTGGCTCGAGCAGCCGGATGGATTCCCCAAGATTTTCGCCGCCACGGCCGGGTTCTTCGCACTGGCGGCGCTGGCACCGCTGTTCCTCGACGAGCCGGCGGATGCCCCGGAGACGCCGGCCACACCCGCCGGCGTTCGCGGCTCGCGGCAGCGGCTGTTCCACGGCTGGGGCATGACGCTGCGGTCCGACCCGGCGCTCCTGCGCCTGTGCTGCGTGGCGGCCTGCTTCTCCGCCGTGCTGATGCTCTTTCCCCACTACCAGGCATTCGCCCGCGACCGCCTCGGCAGCCGGATCGGCAGCCTCCTCACGTGGGTCGTGGTGCAGAACGCGGCGACCGGCCTCGTGAGCCTGGTGGCCGGCCCCGTGTCGGACCGCCGCGGCACGCGGATCGTGCTGGTGTGGCTGGTCGCC
>RFUD01000049.1 GCA_009923125.1 Planctomycetia bacterium | reverse complement strand
GCTCGAACCCGCCGGCTACGTCCATGACTTCACCGGCTGACGACATCCCCGCCGCCGTGGTGCACGTCGCCGACGAGGGCGGCCTCGGCCGGCTCGCCGCCATCGTCGCCGAGCGGCTGCCCCCCTGGGCGTTCGTCGCCCTCACCGGCGACCTGGGCGCGGGCAAGACGACGTTCGTCAAGGCCGTCGCCGCGGCCCTCGGACTCGACCCCACCGAGGTCGTGAGCCCGACGTTCGGCCTGATCCATGTCCACCACGGGATCGGGGGCCGGCTCGTGCACGCCGATCTCTACCGTCTGGCCACGGCCGACGAACTCCACGAAACGGGCTGGGAGGACGCGATCGCAGCCACGCCGGGAGCATGGTGCCGCGTGTTCGTGGAGTGGCCCGGTCGGATCGCAGGGCTGCTGCCGGCCGACCGACTCGACGTGGCGATCGCCATCGACTCGGAGACGGGCCGCACCCTCTCGTTCGCGTCGCGATCGGCAGGCTATCGACCGCTCATCGAGGCTCTCCGCCACCGGCCGCGAGCGTGACGAGTTCGCCCGCGATCGTCCCGGTGAGCGTCGCCTCGAGCGCCTCCAGCGCGCGGGCCGCGGGCACGCCGTCGATGAGCCGGTGATCCGCCAGCAGCGTCACCCGCATCTTCCCCGTCTCGTCGAGCGGATCGTACGTCAGACTCGTCGTCAGGAACGTCGGATGGCCGCGGTTGGAGCAGCCTTCGCCCGCCAGTGTCGAGAGGCTGAACGTGCCGAGCCGCAGCGCCCGGCGCGCCGACGCCGACCGCAGGTTCCAGCGGAGGATCACGCGGCGCAGCAGCCGCGGCAGCATCCGCAGTTCCAGCTGCCGACGAAACACGTCGTCGATCGGGCCGGCCGAGTGCCGCGCGATCTCGGCCTGCAGTTCGGGGAGCGACAATGTGTCGGGCGCGCGGATGCGTGCCCACCAGATCGCCTCGGGATCGAGTTCGCGATCGGCGGCCGCCGTCTCGTCGCCGCGGGGCCGGCTCACCGCGAGCGACACCACGCTGATCGGGCTGGTCGCCCAGCGGGGTCGGCCAAGCAGGGGGACTCGCGGCGGCACGAACCAGCTTCGCAGGGCCGGCCGATCGCGGGCCACGACCGCATACGCCTTGATGAACATCGCCGCCCACCCGATCCGCATCGGACACCGCCGGCGCATCGCATCCACGGCGCCCAGCCGCATGACCCGCTCGACCGGGAACGCGGGCACGCGCCGGGCGAGCCGCACGATGTCGCCCACGAGCAATCGCTGGGCGTCGAGCCGCCGCGTGGCGATCGGAAGCGAGTCGCGGGCCGGACGGGTGAGGCGTGTCATGCGGGCAGATCGTAGCGGCCCGAGGACCACCGCATCCAGACGCTTTTCCGCTACACTTGCGGGAGCATGCGCCTCGTACCCGCCACCACGCTCGTCGCCTTCGTGGACATGCAGGCCAGGCTGATGGCCGCCGTGCCGGGATCGGAATCCACCCTGCGTCGGGCGCGGAGGCTCGCCTCGGCCGCGCGGCTCCTCGACGTGCGGTGCGTGCTCACCGAGCAGTACCCCCAGGGACTCGGCCCCACCGCGGCCGAACTGGCGGAACTGCTGCCACCGGCCCATGCGAAGACGGCCTTCAGCTGCCTCGGCTGCGGGCCCGTGGCGGCACTCGTCGACGCACCTGCGCCGCGGGTGCGGGCGGTGGTGCTGTGCGGTTTCGAAACACACGTCTGCATCTCCCAGACCGCCCTCGACCTGCTGGCACGCGGCACGTGGGTGTTCATCGCGGTGGACGCCGTGGCCGCCCGGCACGCCATCGACCACGAGACCGCGCTGCGGCGGCTGGAGTCGGCCGGCGCGATCCTGACGACGACCGAGGGCATCCTGTTCGAGTGGCTGCGCGACGCAGCGCATCCGCAGTTCAAGGCCGTGCAGGCGCTCGTGCGCGAGTGATGCCGTGCCTCGCGTCCGCCGGCGGGCCGGTCGGCGTCAGTTCGCCGGCGGCTGCGTGAGATCGGCGCCGGCTTCCGGGAGCGGCTGCCCGATGAGCGCCCGCAGGGCCGCGAGCTTCACGGCGGCGGCGGGCTCACCCTCCGCTTCACCGCCCGGCGCCGAGCCGAAGCGGATGCGACGGCCCTCGGGGCCCACGAGTTCCCAACGCCGCCTGCCCCCCGCATCCACCGGCCGGCACTCGACGAGCCCGAGCGGCTTCCACTCCGGTCCGATCACCGCGGCGATCGCCGCCCCCTCCTCCACCACGGGGTCGCCCCAGCGCGACCCCTCCGGACCCTGCGGGCTCGAATCGACGCCCGTCAGCCGCGGATACTCCGCGGCGGCCTCGGAGGTGAAGTCGATGCTCGGCAGCACGACCGACTCGGCGTCGACGGCGAGCAGCCCTCCCTTCACGGCCACCATGGCGGCGGGCTCGCGGCAGACGATCTCCACCACGGCCGCGGGCGGATGGAGCAGTCGCACACCGAGCACCCGCCTGACCCACGGGTGCGTGTCGAACGCCCGGGCGATGCGGTTGGCGAGATCCGGGTCGGTGAGCGGCAGCCCGCGGTCGAGGCTCGCCGCCTTGAGGGCCTCGGCCTTGATGTCGGCCCTGACCCACGGCGCCGCGCCCCGCAGTTCGATGCTGGCGGGTTCGAGGAGGTTGCCACCGCGCCAGGTCACCTCGTCGCCGAACCGTCGCCACGCCCAGCCGATCAGCACCGCGGCCACGACGACCACCGCGGCCGCACCGAGGGCGGCGCGCCGCCTCCCAAAGATCGTCGCCGGGGCGGCTCCGCCCGCCTCCGACTCGGGCACCGGCTTGCGACGCGAGGCTGGCTGCATCTTCCCGCCGTTCACCACATCTCGATCTGGGGCGTCAACTCCACGCCGAGCTTCTCCCGCACGCGGCCCCGCACCGCCTCGACGAGGCCGCGCACGTCGTCACTCGAGCAGCCCGGATGGGCGACGACGTAGTTGGCATGGGCGGGATAGACGGTCGCTTCGCCGACCCGCAGGTCGCGGGCGCCCGCCTGCACCACGAGCGACTCGGCCGTCGTGCCGTGCGGATCCTTGAACATCATCGCCACGCTCCGCGTGCCCGACGGCTGCTCCGACCGCTCCACGATCCATTCCTTCTGCATGCGCTTGGTGAGCTGCGCCGCGTGCTCCTCGTCGAGTTCCAGCCGGCAGCCGATCACGATCCCGTCGTCGAGGTTGCTCCACCGCGAGCGGAACGCGAGCCGGTCGCCGCCGCGCTCCTCGATCTCCCCCGTGGGCAGCATGATCCGCACCTCCCGCACCCGTTCGCCGATGTCGCCGCCGTGCCCGCCGGCATTGCCGACGAGCGCGCCACCCACCGTGCCCGGCACGCCCACCAGCGTTTCGAGCCCGGCGAGCCCGGCCTGCACGGCGGCCGAGACGAGATGCACGAGTTTGGCCCCCGCCCCGGCGGTGATCGTCGGCCGGTGGACCTCGATCGCGCAAAACTCCGGCGCCGACAGCCGGATCACGATCCCGGGGAATCCGGTGGCCGGCACGAGGATGTTGGAGCCCCCGCCGATCACGCGGAGGGGAATCCGCCGCTCGTGACACCGCCGCACGACCTGCGCGAGCGCCGCCGAGTCCACCGGCTCGCAGTAGTAGGCCGCGGTGCCGCCGACGCCCAGCCACGTGTGATGGGACAGCGGCTCCTCGCTGGAGACGGCGACCGCAAGATCATCGAACGGCGTGTCGGACACGGGAGCGGGAAAACCTGGAGGAAACGGCTGGAGGAAAAGTCCGGGCGCTGGATGCCCGGGCTCAGGCTGCCACGGCCATGGATTGTGCCGCACGGCCGAAGCATGCGCCTACGGAGGCCGAAATCAAGCCGCCTGTTCCCCGCGCCACGTGGGCGGATGGGAGAGTTGCAGCCAGCCGTCCACCAGGGTGGCCAACACGCCGGCCACGGCGGGATCGCCTGGGTCGCCCGGCGAGCCGCCCCCGGCCGGCAACCTGCCGAGCACGAGCACGCAGTCCCCCATCGACGCCGTCGCCAGCGCGCGGTCGATGCGGGCGTAGGCCGCCACGGCGGCACCATCCGCATCGGCGTCCAACACGGCGGCCGGCACCACGAGGGTCGCGTCGCACCAGCGGGCGGCACGCTCCACGAACCGTCCTGCCGGCCCGAGCGCGGCGGCGGCCCGCTCTTCGGCGATGAGGACGAGTCGCCCGGGCGTCAAGCGCCGCAGGCTGGCGAGCGTGGCGGCCAGCGCGTGCCCGCTGGTCGGATGATCGACGAACACCGCCGCCTCCTGCCCCCGGTCGATCCGCTCGAGCCGACCCGGCACGCCGGGGGCGGCCTCCAGCCCACGGGTCACCCGTTCGAGAGGCACCCGGAACCGCAGCCCGACCGCGGCCGCACACAGCGCATCGCGGACGAATCCGGTCGTCGGGCGATCGATCGTCGCCGCGGCCGCATGACCGCCGGCGGTCACGAGCACGGTCTGCCCGGCCAGCGACCGCTCCACGGCGATCGCCGTGACGTCCGCCGGCTTTCGCAACCCGACGGCCACGCGCGGGCCGGTGTGCCGTCCGGCGAGCCGACAGACCCGCGGATCATCGGCGTTGAACACGAGGCAGCCGTCGGCGGGGAGGCTGGCGAGGATCCGTTCCTTGATCGCCCGATGGTCCCGCACGGTCCCGTGTTCGTCGAGGTTCGCCTGCGCGAGATTCGTGACGACGACGGTCCCGCAGGCGACGCCGGCCAACGCCTGGTTGGCGAGCATCCGGCTCGAGACCTCGACGACCGCGTGCGTGCATCCCGTCTCGGCCAGTCGATGAAGCCAGGCCGCGAACACCTCGGGCCAGCCCAGTTCGGCCGATTCCGGCTCGGTCGCCTCGGCGTCCAGGCAGCCGAGGTCCGACAGCACTCCGACCCGCAGGCCCGCCTCCGCGAGCACCGCCGCCGTCAGCCATGCCGTCGTCGTCTTGCCGCTCGTGCCGGTCACCGCGACCAGCCGCAGTCGTCCGGCCGGATCCCCCCAGCAGGCGTGCGTCAGTCGCGCCAGCGCCCACGCCGAGTCGGGCACGATCGCCAGCGGCACCCCGTGCGTGGGCACCATCCGCTCGGCGACCACGGCCGAGGCGCCCCGGGCGATCGCCCGCGCCACCTGCTCATGCCCGTCGCCGGCGGCGGTGAGCCGGGCCACGAACACGTCACCCCGCCGACAGCGTCGCACCTCCGCCGTGCAGCGAGTGGCGACGATGTCGTCGCACCCCACGAACCGCACCTCCGGCAGGACCGCGGACAGCGACACGGCCGTCGCCCCACCGCCCATCGTCCGATCTGCATCGCTCATGCCGGCCTCCTGCCGCGTCGCCCGACCCACCGCGGCCGTCCTTGGCCACGGAACGGAGCGGAATTGTCGGCGGCCCGGAAGGTCGGTCAATCCGGGTTCCGGGGCCGGTCGCGGGTTTTTTCGGTCAACCCCAAAAATCGTCCGCCCCTGCTTTCCCAGACCACCCCGGAGGATCGCGGACCGCCCCACGCGGCGCGGAAGCGGACGCCCACCGTCGATCGCAACGCGAGCGGGCTACCGTGCGGCGAGACTCTCGACGTGGGCGCGGACTGCGGCGTGGCACGCCACGAGGCCGCCCTCGGCGTGCGCGAGCCGCGCGGAGAGCGGCGCGGTCTTCTCGTCGCGGCGCACGTCGGCGAGATATTCCTGCAGGATTTTCCGCCGCTCGGGCGTCGTGTGCAGCAGCCAGTGCACCCAGCACCACGCCTCGGCATAGTGGTCTTGGGAGAGCTCGCCCGCGAGCCGCAGCGACTCGAGCCGGTCGATGTCGATCCGCCACGTGCCCTCGATCAGCCGGCCCGTGAGGTGGGCGATGTGGTCGGCATGGCGTCCCTGCGCGACCCGTGGCAGTTCGAAGTACTCCGCGATCCCTTCATCGAGCCACAACGGCACGCCGGGCACGACCGCGTGCACGTAGCCGTGCGTCGTCTCGTGGCGCAGGTCCTCCGCGATCCGGTCCTGCCAGGGCGCGAACACGGCCAGCCGCGTGTCGGTCTCGATGAAAAACGCCCGACGCACCGGAAAGCCGGGGAAGTACCGGCCGGTGAACCGCTCGTAGCGATCCTGGTTCTCGAACAGGTAGAGGTGCACCGGCTCGTCCGAGATCGGCAGCCCGAGCCGCTGGCTGACGTCGCCGCGCAGCGTCTCGAGATCGCGCACCATGCGGTGCTGCTCGGCCAGGGGGAAGTCGGCGTGGATCATCAGTTGTCCGGCGCACACCTCGGCTCGGTTCGGGAGTTCCGGGGCGTCGGGCCACCCGGCATTCGCCGCCGCCCGGGCCAGCGGGGCGGCTCCGATCGGCTCCGGCGTGACGGCCGCCAGGTGCGCGCAGCCCGCCGCGAGCGCGGCGCACGCGACGACTTGCAGCAACGGTCTGCCCGGCGGGGGGGTCTGCATGGCCGGAAGGCTAGCGGCGACCGGCGGCCCCACCAAGGCCAGTCGCCGCCCGTGGAAACACGGGCGAGCGACGTTCGATGCGGCGCAGCGTCCCCTCCAGCGTCTCGAGCATCGACGGCCTCGCGAGCACCGCCTCCGCCCCCGCGCGGACGGCCGCCTGCGCCGCTTCCCCTCGGGGAAACGACTCCAGGATCACGATCCCGAGGTCGGGCCGATTCGCGGACAGCATGCGCAGCCAGGCGAGGTCGTCCGCGCCGACAGCCATCGTGTCCCACACCAGCAGCGGCGTATCGACGTCGAGCGGCGGCCGGCCCTGGGTCACGGACGCCACGCGACGGCCGGCGAGCGCCAGCAGGTCGGCCACCCCCTCGAGATCCGCGCCGCGTCCCCCGGCGAGCGCCACCGGCAGCCCGGCGGGCCGCGCCGCCGCGCAGGCATCGAGCGCGTCGAGCATTCGCTCCTCGCGACGGGCGGTCGGCGGGATCCCGAGCGTTCCGCCGCGGCCGACGGCGAGGGCATCGAGCCAGCAGGCGATCCGTCCGGCCAGTTCGTGCCAGGCGACCTCCTCGATCCCCGGCACGCTCGGCCCGCTGCGCCGTCGTCCGTCACCGAGGCTCGTCACCAGACCCACGACCGTGGCCAGCGGCCACTGCCGGAACGCGGCCGTGGCGGCGGCCTGCGACCAACGCCCCGGACGGTCTGCCGCGAGGATCACGAACTGCGGCCTGCGGCCCGCCGCGGCGACGGCGTCCGCCAACGTGCCATGCTCGACGAGTTCGACCTGCCCGCCCAGGCAGCCCCGCACGAAGCCCAGTTCCCAGCCGCCGCCCGGTCCCAGCCACACCGCGCGGGGGCGGTCGCCGTCACGCATCGTCCCCGGTGTCGGCATGACCGTGTCCATGGGTCGATTACAGCAGTTCGCTCGCCAGGTCGGCGAGCGCCGACCGCTCCCCTTTCTCGAGCGTCACGTGGGCGTAGATCGGCTGCCCCATCATCCGGTGGATGACGTACGACAGACCGTTGGAAAGGGCGTCGAGGTAGGGCTGGTCGATCTGGCACACGTCGCCCGTGAACACGATCTTCGTCCCTTCGCCCGCCCGCGTGATGATCGTCTTGATCTCGTGCGGCGTCAGGTTCTGGGCCTCGTCCACGATGAAGAAGATCCGCTGCAGGCTGCGGCCGCGGATGTAGGCCAGCGGCGTGATCTGCAGTTTTTCCGACTCGCGCATCTCGACGACCCGCTGCGCCGCCTGCGTGTTCTCGCCGCACTGGTGGCGGATCACGGTCAGGTTGTCGTACAGCGGCTGCATGTACGGGTCGAGCTTCTCCCCCACGTCGCCGGGCAGGAACCCGAGGTCGCGATTGGAGAGCGGCACGACGGGCCGGGCCAGGAGGATCTGCCGGTACTTCTGCCGGCACTCGAGCGCGGCGGCGAGGGCGAGCAGCGTCTTGCCGGTGCCGGCCGTGCCGGCGATCGTCACCAGCTTGATGTCGTCGTCCATCAGCGCCTTGAGCGCGAACGACTGCTCGGCGTTTCGCGGCGTGATCCCGTAGCAGGTCTGCTTCTCCACGCGGGTGAACGACCGGGTGGCCGGCCGGTAGGTGGCCAGCGCCGACTTGCTCCCGTTGCGCAGGATGAAGTTCTCGTTGGCGAGCGGCTGCGCCACGTGGCCGAACTCGCCCGCCGGGATGCTGCCCTCGCCATAGAAGCGGTCGATGGTCTCCGACTCGATGCCCTCCACCACCCGCTTGCCGGTGTACAGCTTGTCGAAGCTTTCCACCTTGTCGGAGGTGTAGTCCTGCGCCTTGAGACCGAGCGACTTGGCTTTCATCCGCAGGTTCGTGTCCTTCGACACCAGGATCACGGGCCGCGCGGCATGCTCCCGCTGGAGCCGCAGCGCGAGCCCGAGGATGCGATGGTCGGGCGTGTCCTGGAGAAACGACTCGTGGAGCCGGTCGTCGCGACCGCCGCCGAGCACCACGCGGATCGAGCCCAGCCCCGGGCCGAGCGGACTGCCCTCCTCGGAGAGGATGTCGCCGGTCAACGCGTCGAGCCGGCGGAGAAATTCGCGGGCCTGGAAGTTGAGGTCTTCGTTGCCGCGCTTGAACTGGTCGAGTTCCTCGAGCACCGTGATCGGGATCGCGACGTCGTTCTCCTCGAAATTGCGGATGCAGCCCGAGTCGTGCAGGATCACGTTCGTGTCGAGCACGAACAGCTTTGGCCGGGCATCCCTCATGGCACCTCCAGGAACTCGTGGACGGCAACTCGTGGACCGGGGCGATCGGTCCGGATGGTAGCCGAACCCGGGTCGCGGAGGGGATGCCGCTTTTTCACTCCGACCGCCCGATTGTGAGCGGACGATGAAGGCCGTCGGTCACGGCTTGCGGAACACGGTCCCGTGCTCGGCGATGTCGAAGCCGAGCTTCGTGAACAGGCTCACCGCGGCGGTGTTCGCCACCGACGCATGGGTCTCGACGAGCGACACGCCCTCCTGGGCGAGGTCGTGCAGCGCCTCCGCCACGAGGTAGTGCGCCAGCCCCTGCCGCCGGTTCCGCCCGGCGATCTCCACGTCGAGCAACCCCGCCGCGACCACGCCCCACGCGCCGGCCAGCGGCTGCATGTCCCAGAACGACGCGCTGCCGAGCAGCTCGTCCGCCTGACCGAGCAGTTCGTAGCGCCGCAGGGCCACGCCCGTGGTCGTGGCGGCCTCCCACCACGTGCGCCGCGTGGGCTCGTCGATCGCCCGCAGCACCGTGCTCCGGCGGATCGCGACCTGCATCCGGTTGACGGGCGGGCGGAAACCCTGCAGCGTCCGCCGCAGGACGGCGATCCGGTCGGCGACGTCGTAGCCGGCCCGCTCGAACAGCCGCCGCATCGCCACCGACGAGTCGAGGATGCCCGGCAGGTCGGAGCCGCCGTACAGCCCGAGGTAGAAGCTGCGCAGTTCGGCCGATCCCCCGCCGAGAATCGTGGTGGCGCCGCGCTTCCGCAGGTACTCCTCGCAGCCGCCGAGGAGTGCCGCGCCGATCTGCTCGTGGAGGGGATGCGGCACGACGGCCGCGAGCAGCGTCGTGCCGACCCGCGTATCGACGCCGGACCGGCCGGGATTGGGACCGAACGCGGCGTGGGCGAACCCGACCACCCGGTCGTCGTCGGCCGCGACGATCAGCCCCTCGCGGTCGAAGTACGGCTTCGAGAACACGCTCGCCTCGAGGAGCGCGGCGGACATCGGCTGCATCGCCGCGGGGCCGAGGTCGGCGGCCCGCCACACCTCGGCGAGTCGCGGCGGATCGGCGTTGCGGAAGCAGCGGATCTCGATCATGCCCGGCAGGCCTCCGGCCCGGGGACGGGGAACCTCACGAACACCTCCCCCGCCCGCTCCTCGACCTCGTGCACCGCCTGCCTCACCGTCGCCGAGATCTGGTGGCGACCGGTGGTGACGTCGAACTGCCAGCCGTGCCACGGGCAGGTGAGCACGGCGCCGCACAGCCGGCCGGTGCCGAGCGGCCCGCCCTGGTGCGGGCAGAGCCCGTCGATCGCGTGCCATGCCCCGGCCACGTTCGCCAGCGCCACGACTCGCCCCTCGACCACCCGCTCGATGCTGGTGCCGGGTGGGCACTCCGTGGCCGAGGCGATGCGAAACCAGTCGGACGAATTCGTCATGGGCGGGCACTGCGACTGCCGCCCGGATGAACTCACGCGGCGGAGCGGCCCACTGTAGCCTGTGGAGGCTGTCCCCGCCATCGCCGGTGCACCCACCAGTACTGGGCCGGGGCCCGACGGATCGCCTGCTCCAGGATCGACGTGTACCACTGCGACACGGCCCGGAGATCGGCGGTCTCGGGTCCGCCGGCGGCGGGGTCGGCCGTGCCGTC
>RFUD01000480.1 GCA_009923125.1 Planctomycetia bacterium | reverse complement strand
AAACAAGCCCACCGCCGCAGCGTAGAGCACACCACTGTTCGTGGTGGCGTACCGGCAATATGCGGCGATCGAGGCGATTCCGAACAAGGTCGACAGCACATCTTTCCGCTCCGAAATCCACGCCACCGATTCGACGTGCAGCGGATGAATTGCAAACAAGGCGGCGACCACCGCGCTCGGGGCCGTTTCGCCGGTAATTCGGGTGAGGAGCAGGAAAAGTGCGACCACGCTCGCGATGTGCAGGACGATATTCGTGCCGTGGTGAAAGCCCGGCGACATGCCGGAGAGCGAAACATCGCTCATGTGGGAGATCCAGGTCACGGGATGCCAATTCGACGCATGAAAGGCGGTCGTGGCCCAGGCCATGCCGTCCAGCGTAAGCCCGTTCCGCACGTGCGGGTTGTCCACGACGTAGGTCATGTCGTCGAAGGTTACGAAGTCGCTCCGCGTCAGCGGCAGATAGACGAAGAGCGTCGTGACCGTCAGCAAGACGACGATCACCGCCTGCACACGAAAGGCATCCGACCACTTCATGAGAAACCTGTGATGCGACGAGAGTCGTCTCCAAACTATACCCTTCGGTCCTCATTCTGCATCCGCTTGGGGACACGGGGCATGCTGTATGATGCCGCGGCAGAGAGGGCATCATGTCTCCCCGATTTTCTCGTGATCCGATCAACCTCGGCCTGAGCATCGCTGCAGCGGCGGGCACGGCAGTCTTTCTCGGATGGCGCGTGCTCGGGTTCGTCGAGGATGTGTGGGGCCCCGAGGCGAATCCGTTCGCGCCGCGGCCGGTGATCGCATCGCCGCGGCCGGCCGAGCGGATCACGGAGTTTGCGCCGGCCAACGGCTCCGTTGTGCTGCGTGATATGTCGTATCCTGCAGGAGCGGGCGACGTGCCAGGCTGGCGGGTCCGGGCTGGCGGCCGTATTGCCGAGGCCGACGGGAAAGGCGGTGCAGAGGGCGCACCCTGGCGGGGCTCCGATTCGCCGATCTGGCGGCTGCCGCTCAGCGGCCAGGGCAACTCATCGCCGATCGTAGTCGGCGAGCGGATTTTTTTCACGTTCGCCGACGGCGGCCCCACGCTCTGGCTCGTATGCTTCAATCTCGAAACCGGCGTCGCCATGTGGCGGCAGCCAGTGAGCCGCGAGCCCTTTCCACCGCGGCACGAAAAGACGAGCGATGCCGCCTCCACGCCTTGTTCGGATGGTGAGCGGGTGTTCGTGGCGCATGCCGCGGCCGACAAGGTCCATCTGACGGCCTACAGCCTCGACGGCCAATCGCTCTGGACGACGAAGCTCGGGCCGTTCACCGCCGGCTGGGGGTTCACCTGTTCGCCGGCCTGGGCGCGGGGCCTCGTGATCGTCGGGGCCGACAATGCCGAGGAGGGATTTCTGGCGGCGGTGGATGGCGACACTGGCCGCGGCGTGTGGCGCCGACGGCGGCCGCAGGCGGGGGAAGGGAGTTATTCGTCGCCGGTGATCGTAACGCCGACGGCGAGCGTCGCAGTGGGAGCGGCCGGCGCGGCGGAGCCGCAGATAGTGATGGCTGGGCTGGAGCGGATCGAAGCGCATGCGCTGGCGACCGGCCTCACGCTCTGGAGCACAAGCGGGCTTGCCAGCACGTCGGGCGCGACGCCGGCTGTCGCCGGCGACATCTGCGTGGCCACGAGCGGATATCCGACGCGGGCGATGGTCGCGGTCCGGACGGACCCTGGCGGTGCGGCCCCCGCCGTTCTCTGGAGCGAAGACCGCGACAGCGAGGTGCCGTACGTGCCGTCGCCGCTCGTGCATGCTGGCCGGCTCTACGTCATGCACGACGACGGCGTGGCCCACTGCCGCGA
>RFUD01000479.1 GCA_009923125.1 Planctomycetia bacterium | reverse complement strand
GCTGCCGCTCGTGGCCGTGATGTTGAGGGCGCTGCCCGACACCGCGAGCTGGTCGTAGCCGGTGCCGGCCGCGCCCGCCCAGTTGTTGATTTCCCAGGTGTACTGGCCGCCTTGAGCCAACGTGAGGCCCTGGGTGAACGACTGGCTGCCCGGCGAGTTGCCCGGGGACAGGATCGCGCTCGACCCCACGGTCACGGCCGTGCCGATCGAACCGGTGCCGGAGAGCGTGCCCTGGGTGAGCGTGAGCGGCTTGTTGAGCGCCGTGGCGGAGTTGTATTTGAACTCGGCCGTGGCACCGTTGACCGTGATGCCGCTCGACGAGTTGATGTTGCCGGCCGAGATCTGCAGCTGGCCCGCGGAGATCGTCGTGGCTCCGTTGAACGTGTTGGTGGCGGAGAGGGTGAGCACGCCCGTGCCGGCCTTCGTCAGGCCGCCGCTGCCGCTGATGACGCCTGCGTAGCTCGTGCTCGTGTTGTTGCCGCCGGTCGTCAGCGTGCCGGTGCCGAGCGTGACGTTGCCACCCGAGGCACCGCCGCCGGCCAGCGAGCCGATCGTCTGGCTGAATCCGTTGAGATCGAGCGTGGCGCCGGATGTATTGGCGAGCGACACCGCGGAGAGATTGCCGAAGGCCTGGCCCCCCGCTGCGGCTCCGGCTCGCAGCGTGCCAGCGGTGATGGACGTCGTGCCGCTGTAGGTGCTCGTGCCGTTGAGTATCTGGGCGCGGCCGGCACTGTTCATCACCACCGAGATTTTGCGGGTCGGGCCGTCCTTGATCACGCCACTGAACGATCGATCCGCCGTCAAGCCGCTGAACGTGAGCGTGGAGTCGGTGGTGGCGCTGTTGTTGATAATGGAAAAACCTGCTGTCCCACTGCCGAAGGCTATCCCTGCCAGGCTCTGGTTGAAGCCATTCATGTTGAGAAAGCCAGTCGCGGCGACATTTACCGTGAGCAAGGCATTCGTGGCCAATGCGTCACTGACGCCGAGGATGACGTTGCCACTGTTTCCCTGCCAGGAAAAACCGGGGTAATTACTGCCAGCCGTGTTGAGCGTCCAGGTTGCAGAGCCGTTGAAGTCGAGGCCGCCATTCGGGATGTTCACGGCACCGTTCAAGACGCCCGTCCCAGTTCCGCGGAGCGACGGAGCGCCGGTGTAGCTCGTGCCAGTCAGCCCGCCCGAGATCGTAAACGTGCCCGCTCCGTTGGCGTTGATGGTCGGATACACCCCGGCCGTGCCGGTGAAGGTGATCCCTCCGGAGAGCCCGCTATTGCCCCCACCGACGGCGGTGATGGTCGTGCGGTCAGCGTCGATATCCATCCGGATCGGATTGGCGACGGTGATGCCGGGGTTGATGGTGAGAATGCCGTTGCCAACCAGCGAGATCGTGCCTGAGCCGGCGGCATTGGCATGGTTCAGAGTGAGGCTGCCCCGCCCGAGCGTCAGGCCGCCGGTGAAGGTGTTGCTGCCGGAGAGCGTCGTGGTGTTCGAGCCCACCACCGTCAGCGACGAGGCGCCGCCGGCATTGTCGCCGATCGCGCTCGAGATCGTGATGCCGTTGTTCGCGGTGTTGACGACCAGTTCCTTCGTGGAGCCGATCGTGATGGGGTTGGTGCCGATCGTCCACACACCGGAGCCGGCGTTCAGCAGGCCGTTGACTGAGAACGAGGTGGCTCCGGGGGCAGTGGTCGCGGCGCCGCCGGTATAACGGATCGTGTTGGCGGAAAAGTTCGCGGCGCCGATCGCGCCCGTGCCGCTGGCGAGATCGTAGTTCGCCACTCCCGTGGTGTCGGTCAGATTGGTCGCGTTCGCCGCCGCGGTGCCCGCCAGGCCGGCGATCGTGCCGGTGGTGTTGGTCGCGT
>RFUD01000478.1 GCA_009923125.1 Planctomycetia bacterium | reverse complement strand
CCGCGTAGACCGGATGATTCTGCACGGTGCGGGTCGCCGGGTCGCCGAGGGGCGCGGGCGGCACGTCGAACTGCGGACCGACGCGGACCGCACGTTGCCCCTCCTCGGCGGCGAGCTCCGGCCGCGTGATGAGCGGCACGTGCACGGAGTGCATCGGAACATAGCAAAAGAACGGGCGGTCGCCATGCGACTCGATGAACGCCGCCGCCTGTGCCGCGATCGCGCGGGCATGCATCGGGTCGTCGGCGGGGCCGCTGCCGGGGGCGACCTGCGTGGAGCCAGTTGCATCGAATCCGTGCGTTTCGATGTCGGCCGGAGGGCCGAGGTGCCACTTGCCGAAGATGCCGGTCGCATATCCGCACTCCCGCAGCCGTTCAGGGACAGTGACCTCGGCAGCGGGCAGAGACCGAAGGTATTCGGCGGGAACCAGGCGGCCGCGGCGTTCACCGCCGATGAAGTTCGTGATCCCCACCCGCGCCGGATGGCGGCCGGTGACGAGCGCGGCCCGCGTCGGCGAACAGACGGGCGCCGCGGCATAGCCGCGGGTGAAGAGCATGCCGGCCGCGGCGAGCCCGTCGATCGCCGGCGAGCGGTGAAAAGTACTTCCGGTGCAGCCGAGGTCACGGGCGCCCAGATCGTCCGCGAGGAAGACGACGATGTTTGGGGGACGGGGATTCGCCGCTGACGCAGCATTGCCCTCACCACGTGCATCGGCCCATGTGAGCACGGAAACCGCGATGATCCATCCACAGTGGCCTGACCATGAAGTCATGCGGCTCATCCGTTCGGTTCCGAGATGGATGCGAAGGCCGCGGTCGCGTGGCGCAGCCGGCTGAGGCTCGCCCGGCCGCGCCGCGGCGACCTGTCTACGTCAGGACTTCTTTTCTTTCTTCTTCGCCGGCATGTCCTGCATGCCCGCCGTGAACTCTGCGAGCGAAAGCTTGCCGTCAACGTCGGTATCGCTCCTCGTGAACCGCTTGTCGGCGGTCTCGAGGGCCTTGGGCTTGAGACCGGCCTTGAACTCATCAAGCGTGAGAAAGCCGTCGCTGTTGGCATCTTTCTTAGCGAACACCTTGGCCGGATCGGGCGCCTTCTTGTCGGCGGCCAGAGCGGCCGGAGCGACAACGGCGACCGCGACCATCACGGCGTAGACACGCACGGACCATGAGCACTGCATGGGAACATCCTTTCTCACGGAAGTGATGGAGCCGATAGAAACCCGCCTCATCTCATCATTTTTACCGCCGAGGCGTTGTTTGCATGCCGCATAACATGCGACACGCTGGCTTCGCTCACGACGTCGGGAGTTATGCGACCTGACTGCGGGCTGCCAGGTTCGCTCCGGAGTTTCCGACTCTGACGTTCAACTCGGTCGAATGTAGAACGCGCCGCGCAGTGCGTCTTGTCGCAGTTTATGCGACCTCGACGATGTCCGCCCTCCTTCGGCCTGACCAGACGGCGATTCCGGCCAACGGTTCCAATGGTGTCAGAAGGTATACTGCGGCAAGCCAGAAATCTCGGGACTTTCAGATTCGTCTACCGCCGAGCCGCATCGATACCAGGACGATTGCGACCGGCCTCATGTTGGAGGCCGCCGGGGCGAATCGGGGCATGGCGACTTGAGGGGACGTTGTGGCACTGGTGCTGGGACTCGACGACCTGCGAACGGCGAAGCGGATTTTCAGCCGGCTCGGGGAACGCCTGTTCTTTTTCAGGATCGTCGTACTGTTCCTCGCGATGCTCGTGCCGCAGGCAGCGAGCGATGCTGGGTCGAAACTCGACTCCAGCGGTTCGTTCGCCATCCGCTGGTGGACGGTGGAGGACGGCCTGCCTGAGATACCGCTAACCGCCATCGATCTG
>RFUD01000477.1 GCA_009923125.1 Planctomycetia bacterium | reverse complement strand
GCGGGCCGGCGCCCGGGAGACGGCGGCGCGGGTCCGGGCGGCCGGAGGCTTCGACGCGCCGCTCGGTGTCGTGCTCGGCACAGGCCTCGGCGTCCTCGCCGACCGGCTCGACGATGTCTGGGCGGTCGCGTCGCACGACACCGGCTGGCTGGCGTCGAGCACGTCGATCGGGCACCGCGGCCGCCTCGTGTGCGGTCGGGTCCGTGGCCGGCCGGTCGTGATGCTGCAGGGGCGCGTGCACGCCTACGAGGGCTTCCCACCCGAGACGCTCACCCGCGGCGTGGAGCTCCTCGCCGCGCTCGGCGTGCGGACGCTGCTGCTCACGAACGCCTCCGGCGGGCTGCGGCCGGACATGCGAAGCGGTGAATTGCTCGTTCTGAACGACCACCTCGACCTCGTCGCCCGGCCGTGGGACGAGGGCCTCGAGCCGGCGTCGGGCACGGTTCATCGGCACGCCGGACGGTGGTACGAGCCCGCGCTCGTGGAGCGGGCGCTCTCGGCCACGCGGGCGGCCGGCACGCCGGCGCGGCAGGGCGTCTACGCCTATCTGCTGGGGCCGAGTTATGAGACACGGGCCGAATACCGGATGCTGCGGGTGCTGGGGGCCGACGCCGTCGGCATGTCCACCGTGCCCGAGGTGGTGGCAGGGCAACTGCTCGGGCTCGACGTCGCCGCGGTGTCGGTGGTGACGAACGTCGCGCGGCCCGATGCGCCGGAATGCACCGACGCGGACGAGGTGTGTCGCCAGGCCGCCGACGCGGCCGAGGGCGTGTGGGCGATCATCGACGCCTTTCTCGGGATCGGTGCCCTCGAGCATGGGAGGCGGGGGACGTGAACATCCTGCTCACGAACGACGACGGGATCGACGCCCCGGGCCTCGCCGCCCTCGCGGCCGCCTGCAGCGACTGGGCGGGGCGGGTGGTCGTGGTGGCGCCGCGCGAGCCGCATTCGGGCTGCGGCCATCGGGTCACGACCGACCGGCCGCTCGTGCTCGAGCGGGTGGGGCCCGACCGCTACCACGTGGATGGCACGCCCGCCGACTGCGTGCGGCTGGCGTTGGCGGCGCTGTTTCGCGACGGGCCGGGGCCCGACTGGGTGTTCTCCGGGATCAACGCGGGCGGTAATCTCGGCGTCGACATCCATCATTCGGGCACCGTGGCCGCGGCCCGGGAGGCGGCGCTCCACGGTGCGCGGGCCCTCGCCGTTTCGCACTACCATCGCCGCGAGACGCCGATCGACTGGGCGCGGGCGACACAGTGGATGCGGGCGGTGCTCAGCGAGGTCGTGCCGCGATCGCTCGCGACCGGCGAGTTTTGGAACGTGAACTTCCCGCATCCCGTGGGCGGCACCGGCGGCGACGTGCCGGAGTTCGTGGACTGCATGATCGATCCTTCGCCGCTGCCGCTGGGATACGAGAATGAGGCGGAAGGATGGCGGTATCGCTCTCGGTACCACGAGCGGGCGCGGGTGGCGGGCGGAGATGTGGCGACCTGCTTCGGCGGCAGAATCGCGGTCTCACGCGGCCGGGTCGTGTGACTTCACGTCCACGTCGAACACGCGCACCTTTGCCCAGTTGGCCGCCTGCTCGGCGATGAAACGGGTGTGGCGTTCGGCCGTCTGGTAGGCATCGTGCGCGGCGTGCGACTCGAACACGATCTCGAGCGCCACGTCGAAGTCGCGATCGTTCACCTGCCGGTCATACGGCGCCACGGTGCCGACCGAGAACGACACCGTGCCCGGGTGGCCGGTGAGGTGCTGTTCACAGGCGGCCACGAGCGACTGCACGGCGGCGGGGGAGCGGTCCTTGAGCGAGAAATAGACGGCGTGAGAGAGCATGGGAGTCATGAGGGGCATGCGGTC
>RFUD01000476.1 GCA_009923125.1 Planctomycetia bacterium | reverse complement strand
ATCCGCCGACCGCGGCAAGCAGCAGCCGCACGACGACCGCATGAAAAAGCCGGGGCGAGCAGGTCATGGCATTGATGGCGGTCATGGCGGCGAAAACTCCTGAACACATTCCTGCGGATGGACTCTACTTCAGATGGACCGTTGACGGGTCGTGGCACCGGTCTTGAGTATGCCAGCCCGCCGAGCTTCACCCCAACGAGAAAAAAACTCCTGGACTTGCGGTTGAACGGCCGTATAGTAAGATACCGGCGTCCAGATCGCACATTCACCTCCGAGGAAACGGCTCCGCCGTCAGGCACCCATGCCCAAGACCGTCGCACCAAAGGTGGCCGGGACCAAGCCCGCCGCCAAGTCTTCTCTCCGCAAGAAGCCTGCCTCCCGAACAGTCGGGCCGGCCGGTCGCGGCGGCCGCCGTCCGAAGACCACGCTGCGGCCGAATCCGCTCGGCGCCTTGCTGCCCCAGACCGACATCGAAGCGGACGCAGGGGAGGCCCCGACCGAGCGGCAGATGGAGATCTACGGCTTCATTCGCGAGAAGATCCAATCCCGGGGCTTCGGCCCCACGGTGCGGGAGATCGGACAGGCGTTCAAGATTCGCTCTCCCAACGGCGTCGTCTGCCACCTGAAGGCGCTCGAGCGCAAGGGGCTCATCACGCGTGGCAAGAACATGTCGCGGGCGATCGAACTCGTGATGGAACCGGCGAGCCTGCGAGGCCTCCCGATGGCCGGCTGGGTCGCAGCGGGCACGCTGCGGGCCGCAGAAGAGCAGAAAGAGCGGATCGATTTCGAGGATCTCTTCAACCGCGACAACCACTTCGTGCTGAAAGTGATGGGCGACTCGATGATCGATGCCCAGATCGCCGACGGCGACTGGGTGGTGATCCAGAAGAAGCAGACGGCGCATTCGGGCGATATCGTCGTCGCCCAGACGGAGGATGGCGAGGCGACGCTGAAGCAATGGTTTCCGGAGCGCGACCGTATCCGGCTCCAGCCTGCGAATGCGTCGATGAAGCCGATCTACGTGAAGAATGCCCGCGTGCTCGGTGTCCTCGCCGGTGTCGTCCGCAAGACGTAGGACAGTCGCAGCCTGGCTTAGGCGGAGCGTTCCGCGGCGCCATCCT
Organism: Planctomycetia bacterium; assembly: GCA_009923125.1. Classification (GTDB taxonomy): domain Bacteria; phylum Planctomycetota; class Planctomycetia; order Pirellulales; family UBA1268; genus RGVT01. The sequence continues at coordinate 740 of RFUD01000476.1, read as the reverse complement.
GAAGTTGATGCAGTTTGTTGTAGAGCGTCTTCAGGCTGATGCCGAGTTCTTCCGCGGTCCGGGCCTTGTTGCCGCGATTGCGTTCGAGACCTTGGACAATCGCCTGCATTTCCAGTTCGCGGAGGCTGACAGGCTTCGTGACCGATGCCGGCTGAGCCGCTGACGGCAGCGCCTGAGCCGCGGGCGGTGTCACCTGAGCCGCGGGCGGTGTCACCTGAGCCACGGGTAGCGCGGCAGCGGCGGTGACCGCCGCCGCCTGCGGCCGACCACCTCCGAGCCGGGCGGGGAGGTGTTCGACCGTGAGGGGCAGGAAATCGCAGAGCACGAGTGCGTGTTCCACCACGTTCGCCAGTTCGCGGATGTTGCCCGGCCAGCGGTGTGCCGTGAGCGCGGCGAACACCGACGGATCGGCGACCTCCGCCCCGGCCGGTGTCTGCGGCCGTGCCTTGTGGACGAAATGCCGTACGAGCGCGGGGATGTCGTCGAGCCGCTCCCGGAGCGGCGGAACCGCCACTTCGAACGTGTTGATGCGGAACAGGAGGTCTTCGCGAAATGTTCCGGCCGCCACCATCTCCTCCAACGTGCGGTGGGTGGCGCACACGACCCGCACGTCAACGGTGATCGGATGGCTGTCTCCGACCCGCCGGATCTCCCCGCTCTCGAGCACCCGCAGGAGCCGTGGCTGCAGCGACCGGGGCAGTTCTCCGATCTCGTCGAGAAAGATCGTGCCGCCATCGGCC
>RFUD01000475.1 GCA_009923125.1 Planctomycetia bacterium | reverse complement strand
GCCCGAATCCGGTGCGGACGCCGACGACGAGCCGCTCCCGTCAGGCTACGGGCGCTCGCAGTCGGCGCGGCAACCGGCGGATGCCCGCGACGGCGAAAGCCGCCCCGAGGGGGGCGAGCGGCGCGGCCGTCGCAGGCGCCGCGGACGCGGACGCGGCGAGGAGTCCACTCGCCGATCATCGGGCGAAGCCGGCGGCGATGGCTCCGGTCGGCGCGGCCGTGGCGGCCGTCGTGGTTCGAGCGAGGAACGCACGTCTTCCACGTCGAGTCTGGCCCGCCGCAGTCGTGACGATTTCGCGCCGGTGTCGCGCGGTTTCGAGGAGGACGACGAGGGGCTGGAGTTCCTGGGTGTCGAAGAAGCCCGCGACCAGGCGCCACGGCGCGAGGCCAGGCACGTCGAGGAGGATGACGTCCTCCAGGAGAGCGGTCTCAACGCCGTTCGCGACGTGCCCAGCTGGGTCGAGGCGATCGGCATCGTCATCGCCGGCAATCTCGATGCCCGCAGCCGGCCGCGTTCCGAGAGGGCCGACGACGACCGCCGACGCCGGTAGGACCATGGAGCGTTTGCTCCGGTCCCCCCGGGCCACGGATCACTTCAGCGAGATCGTCCGGGCCAGCGGCTTGAGGATCTGCTCGGTCACGCACGTATCCACGACCTCACGGGCCAACTGGGCCAGCCGGTCGATCGTGTCCGCGTAGTTCGATTGCGGGTCGAGGCTGCCGTACTGCCGGGCGGTGACGTACACGCTCAACTGCTCCTCGGCAAATTCGCCGGTCCGCACCTGGAACGCGTTGGTGCGGGTCTCCGTGCTCACCCGCACCTGCACCCGGCAATCCTCGTCGAGCGCGATCGTCAGCGACGGCTCGAAGTTGATCACGCGACCCCCGGGAAGATCGGCGACCCGGTCGAGCGCCGTTCCCACCCCCAGCGCCTCGGCGAGCAGGGCATTGTGGTTGCCGCGATAGGCGAAGTCGAAGCCGAACAGCAGGTCGAGCGCCTCGCAGTCGAGCGGGCTGATCGACAGCAGCGGCGGGGCGAGATCGAGCACGAGCCGGTGCTGCTCGAGGGCCGCCTCGATCGACGGCGGATTCACCTGCCCGGAGCAGAGTCGCTTCGACTCCACGGCCGCCCAGCGGTAGCGGCCCTGGTCCTTGTCCTCCTCGAGCACGAAATCCCGCTTGTCGCGGCAGTAGAACTTCCGCATCGACGGGTACTTCTTCTGCACCTGCTCGAAGAAGTGCAGCACGGTCTCCCGCTGGGTCGGGAGTTCCATCTCGGTGGCCAGGTTCATGTTGACGTAGAAGTCGTCGGCCAGCGAGGCGTAGGGGGACATGCAGGCAGGCTCCGGACGTCTGCGAATTGAACGGTGAGACCCGAGTATAAGAATGGCCTTCCGGGGGGTCAAAAGAGCGGGACCGGCGGGCGTCGCTGCGGCGGCCGACGAGTTTGCAGGGATGAGGCGATGGCGTATGCTTGGTCAAACGGCCTCGTGCGACCCGCGCCATGCCCGCCCCCTCCGAACCAGCCGGCATTCCGGACGACCGGCTGACGATCCAGAAGCGCGACGACGGCGCCGTCGTCGTGCGTGTGCGATCGTCGGGCGGTGATGAAGACCGCCTTCCCGACGCCGTGTTCTCGTTCCGCTGCGGTGATCCGCAGTACGCCTACTGGCTCGCCCGCTGCGAGTCGCAGTGACCGTGTGGCCGCGGCCGGCCGCAGCCCATCGTCCACCCGGCGTTCATTCCCGGGAGCTGGCGATCAGCGAGATGAACTCGCGGTTGCTCTTGAACTTCGCGAGCTGCTTCGTGAGCTGCTCCATCGCATCGACATGATGCATGCTGGAAAGCGTCCGCCGCAGCATGTTGCAGGCGTGCAGCGTGTCCGGGTCGA
>RFUD01000474.1 GCA_009923125.1 Planctomycetia bacterium | reverse complement strand
CCCCCACCAGCGGACGTTGATCCGATGCCCTCACCCACGACGACGACCGTGAACCAGCCCGTTGACTGCGTCGTCACCGGGGCGACCGGACTCGTCGGCAACAACGTCGTCCGACTGCTCGTCCGCGAGGGACGGAGCGTGCGGGCGGTCGTGCGCACGGCGGGCCGCACGCTCGAGGGACTGCACGTGCAGATCGCGAACGCGGCGCTCGAGGACGAGGCCGCCCTCGACCGGGCGCTCGACGGCGCCACCACGGTCGTCCATGCCGCGGCGATGGTGCATTGCGGCTGGCGGCACCGCGACGAGATGCACGCCGCCAACGTCGCGGGCACCAGCCGCGTGGCCCGCGCCGCCCGGCGTGCAGGGGCCCGGCTCGTGCACGTGTCGAGCGTCGATGCGATCGGCCTGACCCACGACGGCTCCCCCGCCGACGAGGAGACCCCGCCGGGAGGCATGCCGGAATGCCCGTATGTGGTCACGAAGCGCGAGGCGGAGCGGGCGGTGCTCGACGAGGTCGATCGGGGCCTCGACGCGGTGATCGTCAATCCCGTCTACATGATCGGACCATGGGACTGGAAGCCCTCCAGCGGGCGGATGCTCCTGGAGGTGGGCGCCGGCAAGGGGCTGTTCGCACCGCCGGGAGCCAACGACTTCGTGGATGTGCGGGACGTGGCAGCCGGGATCGTCGCGGCGATCGACAAGGGCGCACGCGGCCGCCGCTACATCCTCGGCGGTCATGCGCTCTCCTATCTCGATGCGTGGCGGATCTTTGCCCGCGTGGCGGGGCGGATGCAGCCTCTCGGAGTGGCGCCGCGGCTGGCGGTGCGGATCGCCGGCTGGGTGGGCGACGCGGCGAGCCTGCTCACGCGGCGCGAGCTGCCGGTGAACTCCGCCGCCGCGACGATGTCGATGCTGCCGCACAACTTCTCGTCGGCCCGCGCCGTGCGCGAACTCGGCTATTCGTTCCGCCCGTTCGAGGCGACCGCGGCCGATGCCTGGCACTGGTTCGTCGAACACGGCTACGCCCGCGCCGTGCGCGACCGTACCGTGCTCGCCCGATAGGTCGGCGGCCATGCCCTGCATCCTGGTCGTCGAGGACGAGGAGCACCTCGCGATCGGCATCAAGTTCAACCTCGAGGCGGAAGGCTTCTCGGTGACGACCGCCGGCGACGGCCAGGCGGCGCTCGACGTCCTCGCCAGCGCCGACCCGCCGATCGATCTCGTCGTGCTCGACCTGATGCTGCCGGGGATGAGCGGCTACGCCGTCTGCGAGGCGATCCGCGGCCGTGGCAGCGACGTCCCGATCGTGATGCTCACGGCCCGCACGCTCGTCGAGGACCGGATTCGGGGATTCGACGCGGGCACCGACGTGTACCTGCAGAAGCCCTTCGACCTCGACGAGCTGATCTCGATCGTGCGCAACCTGCTCGCCCGTCGTGGCCGCGGTGCACGGCCGGTCACGCCGCAGGAACCCGCCGCGCCTGTCCGCGCCAACATCTGCCGCTTCGGCGGCGCCGAGGTGAACTTCGACACCTGGGAAGCGAGCTTTCAGGGGCGACCGGTCAAGCTCACGAACCTGGAGATGAAGCTCCTCCGGTACCTCGTGGAGCACGAGGGCCTCGTCGTCTCGCGCGAGGAGCTGCTGACCCGCGTCTGGGGCCTGACCCGCGCCCCCGCCACGCGCACGATCGACACCTTCATGCTCAACCTGCGGAAGTCGTTCGAGGAAGACCCCTCGAAGCCGGTCCATTTTCTCTCCGTCCGCGGCACCGGCTACCGCTTCGTCAGGTGACGCCGCCGAGCAGGGTCGCCGCGGCCTTGCCCGGGTCGGGCTGCTTCAGCAGCGATTCCCCGACGAGCATCGCACCGATGCCGGCCGCCTCGAGCCGCTCGACG
>RFUD01000473.1 GCA_009923125.1 Planctomycetia bacterium | reverse complement strand
CACCAGCGAAGCCAGGATGGCGCAGCGCCAGTGAGTCCGAGTGAACGGAGCCCATGGATGGGCGCAGTGAACGTCCGGCGACGGGATATGGGGAGCCCGGAGCCGGCGCGTGTCGTGCGTGACGTCAGCGCTTCGGCCGCGGGATCCGGCCCGGCCCGCGGTTGCGCGGGCCTTTGCCGATGCGCCGACCGTCGCGGCCGCGGCCGTCGCGCAGGTCGGCGATCCGGTCGCGGAGGTGCGCGGCCCGTTCGAAGTCGAGCTCGGCCGCGGCCTGCATCATGTCGGCTTCGAGCTGCTCGAGCAGTTCGGTCGTGCGGCGCTTGTCGTCGTCCCCCTGCCCCACCGCCTCGAAGGCCACGGCCCGCGAGACGGCCTCCGCCTCGATGCCGGCCCGGATCTCCTTGCGGACGGTCTCGGGCGTGATGCCGTGGGCGGCGTTGTATTCCTCCTGGAGCTGGCGGCGGCGGCGGGTTTCGTCCACCGCCTGCCGCATCGACTCGGTGATCGTGTCGGCGTAGAGGATCACGCGGGCGTCGACGTTGCGGGCCGAGCGGCCGATCGTCTGCATCAGCGACGTCTCGCTCCGCAGGAAGCCCTCCTTGTCGGCGTCGAGGATGGCCACGAGCGACACCTCGGGCAGGTCGAGCCCCTCGCGGAGGAGGTTCACGCCCACGAGCACGTCGAACTTCCCCTCGCGGAGGTTCTTGAGCAGTTCCACCCGCTCGAAGGCGTCGAGTTCGCTGTGCAGCCAGCGGCAGCGGACGTTGCGTTCCTGGAAGTAGGTGGTGAGATCCTCGGCGAGCTTCTTGGTGAGCGTGGTCACGAGCACCCGCTGGCCCGCGGCCACCGTCTTCTCGATCTCGGCCGACAGGTGCGGCACCTGCTGGGCGGCCGGGGCGATCTCGATGACGGGATCGAGCAGCCCGGTGGGGCGGATCACCTGCTCGACGACCTCGCCGCCGGTGCGGGCGAGCTCCCACGGGCCCGGCGTGGCCGAGACGTAGACGGTCTGGTGGAGCCGGCGTTCCCACTCGTCGAACATCAGCGGCCGGTTGTCGAGGGCGCTGGGGAGCCGGAATCCGTGGTCCACGAGCGTCGTCTTGCGGGCCTTGTCGCCGGCGTACATGCCCCGCACCTGCGGGACGGTGACGTGCGATTCGTCCACGAAGAACAGGAAGTCGTCGGGGAAGTAGTCGAACAGCGTGGTCGGCGTGCTGCCGGGAGCGCGTCCCGAGAGCGGCCGCGAGTAGTTCTCGATCCCGGGGCAGAAACCCGCCTCCATCAGCATCTCGATGTCGAACCGGGTGCGGGCGTTGAGCCGCTGGGCCTCGAGCAGCTTGCCCTGGCCCTTGAGCTCCTCCAGGCGGGCCTCGAGTTCCGCGCGGATCGACGACACGGCGGCCTTGATCCGGTCCTCCGGCATGACGAAGTGCCGCGCCGGGTAGAAGTAGGTCTCGTCCTTCCTTGCCGCCACCTCGCCGCTCGTCGGGTGGATGATGGCGATCGACTCGATCGTGTCGCCCCAGAACTCGATCCGGGTCGCGAGCTCGTCGTAGGGGGGCCAGATGTCGATCGAGTCGCCGCGGACGCGGAACTTCCCCCGGTCGAGCGCCATGTCGCCACGCTCGTAGTGGATCGAGACGAGCTGTTCGAGCAGCCGGTCCCGGCCCAGGTCCGCGCCGGTCGCCAGGCGGATCACCATCGAGCGGTAGTCGTCGGGCGAGCCCAAGCCGTAGATGCACGACACGCTCGCCACGACGACGACGTCGCGCCGGCTGACGAGCGCGCTCGTGGCCGCGAGCCGCAGCCGGTCGATCTCCTTGTTGATCGCGGCGTCCTTCTCGATGTAGATGTCGCGCTGCGGGATGTAGGCCTCGGGCTGGTAGTAGTCGTAGTAGCTGACGAAGTAGTGGACGGCGTT
>RFUD01000472.1 GCA_009923125.1 Planctomycetia bacterium | reverse complement strand
CGGCACGAACTCGGTGCCGAGCGAGATGCGGACGTCGTTGTAGTCGAACGGCGAGATCTGCCCGGTGCTGCGTCGAAACGTCCACGCGCCGCCACCGTACTCGCCGGCGAGAAATCCCCACACCGAGTGCTTCCCGAGCTGCGTGAACCGGCGGGCGGCCTTGGGGGCGGGAAAGAAGATGTCGTAGCGGGAGTTGGCGTCGGGCGTCCAGGTGACGCCCACCGCCGGCAGGATCTTCACGAGGTTCCTGTCGAGGTAGACGATGCCGGCCTTGCCGACCATCGTCGGCGTGAGCTGCACGGTGCCGATCGCCCGGCCCATGATGCGCCAACTCTGCGTCACGAACACGTTCCAATTGGTGTACACGCCCACCCGCAGGCCGAGTTCGGCCCCGAAGACGGGCGTGAGCTGCGGGTTCCACGCCCCGTCGAGAAACACGTCGTAGGTGTTGGGCGGCAGGTCGGCGAGCATGGTCGCCGTGGTCTGCGGGCCGTCCCAGAGCTGGAGCCCGAAGCCGGGCGTGATGAGCAGCGGCGCATGGTTGAGGTTCACCTGCGAGTTGTGGAAGAACGGGACGGCGAACGTGGCGGTGGTGTCGAGCTCGTTCACGCCGACGTTGGTGCCCTGGCCGTTGCCGAACAGATAGGCCCAGCTGCCCCGCGCGCCCTGGTACAGCCGCATCGTCTGCTGGAACGTGGAGTTTTGCTGCGGATACCCCGGCGGAAAGAGCGACGTGGGCGCGCCCGCGGGAGCCTGCGTCGGCACGATCGACGGCGAGGCGGGTGAGTAGCCCGGGTAGCCCGGCTGGCCGGTGATGGCGCTCGGCGCCTGGGCGGGCGCCCAGGAGCCCGCGGACGGCGTCGCGGGAAACACCTGTGCCGCCTGCGGCGCGTAGGGATCCCAGGTGGGCGGAGGCGGTGCGAGCGGCGTTCCGAACGGGCCGGCCTGTGCCAGCCTGTCGAGCGAGGACGGCGCCGGCGACGGCAGGGAGACGGTCTGCCCGGAGCCGGGCGCGGCCCACCAGGCGAAGGCGAGCGCCGTCGACCACGCCAGAATGGATCGTCGCGTGCGCACGAACCGGCTCGCTGGAAGGATGGAACGCCCGAACTCCCGTCCCGCCTGACGGTTCGGAAAGCGGGGGGGTAGCAGCCGCCGCGCCGCAGGGTCAAGGTCGCAGGGTATGGCTTCGGGACGGCCGGCTCCCGCAGAATGCCCCGACTACGCGGATTGCCCCTCGCATGATTCCCGACCCCATCGATCCCGAGGTCCTGCGAAGCCTGGCTGGTGTCGCCACGTTCGTCCACCTCGACGAGGCCGAGACCACGATGGACCCGGCACGCACGCTGGCGGCCGATCCGGCGACCCGCCTGCCGGCCGTGGTCGTCGCCGATCGACAGCATCGCGGGCGGGGGCGGCGGGGCGCCGGATGGTGGCAGCCGCCGGGCAGCCTCGTGACGAGCATCGTGCTCGATGCGGCGACGATCGGCGCTGGGGCGATCGCGCCGGCGTGGTCGCTCGCCTGCGGTGTGGCGCTTGCGGAAGCCCTGGCTGAGCTCGAGCCGACGCTGGCTCCATGCGTGCACTGGCCGAACGACATCGAGGCGGGCGGCGGCAAACTCGCGGGAATCCTCGTGGAGACGGTCCGCGGCGGCCGAGTGATCTTCGGTGTCGGCGTGAACACGACCGGTGCGGCCGCAGCGGCGCCGCCCGGGATCGGCCGCCGGATCTCCACGCTGCCCGACCTCGTCGGCCGCTCGCTCGAACGCGAGCGGCTGCTCGTGGCGTTCGTGCCGCGGCTGGTCTCCCTGCTCGCCGGGATGGCCGTTGACGACGGCCTGCTCGCAGCCCGCTACCGGCCGCTCTGCGCCCTCACCGGCCGCGACGTGACGGTCTATCGCGGAGTCGCGGCGGGCGCGGCCGG
>RFUD01000471.1 GCA_009923125.1 Planctomycetia bacterium | reverse complement strand
CGTCGTCTCGGAGAGCGCCGCGAAGATGCCGCCGGTGTGAAACCATCGCACGCCGAGTTTGCCGAACAAGTGCTCCCAATCGACGTCGCCCGGCTTCAGCTGGCTGGCGGCGGTGTTGCCCCGGTCCGGCACGCCGACCGCGCCGCGGATGCCGAAGCCGCGTTCGGTGAAGTTGAGCCCGTTGCGGACGCTGCGGCCGATCCCGTCGTCGGCCCGCCACTGGATGAAGTCGGTGGCCACCCCGCCCTGCATGATGAAGTCTTCGATCAGGTGGCCCACCTCGTTGTCCACGAACGCGGTCACGACGGCCGTCTTCAGTCCGAAGCACTTCCGCAATCCGCGGGCGACGTTGTATTCGCCGCCCCCCTCCCAGGCCTTGAACTCGCGGGCCGTGCGGATCCTCCCCTCGCCAGGGTCGAGGCGGAGCATGATCTCACCGAGCGAGACTTCATCGAACGTGCAGGATTCGCGGGGCTTGAGCGGCAGCGACATGGAGGGTCCTTTCGTTTACACAAGGGTCGTTCAGCAGAAGCCGGCTCGGGGGCGGCAAAAGTCTCGTCGCGTGGGCCGCGGCGGCCCAATGCTCCTCGAGCGTTCGCCGACCCCCTCGCCTACCCGTAGTGAGCAAGCAAGACGGTCGTGTCAGATGGTCGGAAGGGTGTCCAGAGTGAGTGCCGGCGTTCCTGCTTCGTGGGCGATCTCGTTGAGGGCTTCGACTTCGGCCTTCGAGAACAACAGGCCGCCGGCCTTTTCGCTGCGGGCGGCGGCCTCGGCCTCGAGCTGGCCGGGGAGCATGCAGGACTCGTTGCCGTGGCCGAGGATGTCGGCGAGCACGGCCTTCACGTTCTCGGCCTGCGAGCGGCCCTTGGCGAACACCCCGCTCGAGATCGCGTCGGTGTGGATGACCTGGAAGAAGAACGCGCAGTTCTGCTTTTCGCCCGGCACGGTCGCGCGGCTGCGGAGCGTGGGGAGCGATCCGCCGATGAACGCGGCCACGATCTCGTTGATCAGCGAGAGCCCGTAGCCCTTGTGGTCGCCGAACGGGATCAGCGATACGGCCTTGTCGGGATCGGTCGTGGGGCTGCCGTCCTTGTCCACCGCGGCATTCGATGGCAGCGGCTTGCCCTCGCGCTTCAACTGTTGCACGCGGCCCATGGCGATCACGCTCGTCGCCCAGTCGATCACGATGGGATACCCGACGGCGGCCGTCGTCGGAAAGCCCCAGGAGTGCGGATTCGTGCCGAGCGTGGGGAACTTGCCCTTGAACGGCACCACCTCGGCCAGCGACGCCGTGCAGTTGGTGTAGGCGATGTAGCCCCTCTTCGCGGCCTCCATCACGTAGCCGCCGCCCCACAGATAGTGGAAGGCGTTGTCGATCGAGACGGTGCCCGTGCCGTAGGTGTCGGCGAGCTTCATGCAGGTGTCGATGGCCTCCCAGGCCACGGCCTGACCGAGCTTCTTGTTGCCGTCCCAGATCTCGGCCGCCTTGAACCGCGTGGGCAGCTTCGTGATCGCCGCCTTCGGCGTGCAGCCGCCGGCCTTCGAGCCGAAGAGTTCGTCGAGGTGCAGGGCCTTGATCGCGTTGTGCGTGCGGATGCCGTGCCGCGTGGCGGCGGTGGCGAGCGTGGCGGCATGCTCGGCCTCGGCGGCGTCGAAGCCTCGCTTGACGTAGGCCCCGCGGACGATCGCCTCGTGGGTGGCCACGGGCACGACGTAAAACGTTTCTGCCATCGGTTCAGACGACCTTCGTGATCGGGACTTCGGGATTCACCTGCGCGAGCGGCTTTTCGCCCCGCATGGCGTTGATCAGGTTCGTGACGGCTGCCATCGCCTGCCGCTGGACGCTCTCGTGGGTCCGGGACCCGATGTGGGGCGTGACGACGCAGTTCGGGAGTTTGGTGAGCGGATGGTCGGCCCGCGGCGGCTC
>RFUD01000048.1 GCA_009923125.1 Planctomycetia bacterium | reverse complement strand
CGGCCTCCGCCTGTGGGAGTCGTGGCTCGGCCGGCACGTCGATCTGCCGCTCGACCACCTCCATCCGCCCGCGGAATGGATCGAGCACCATCTCGGCGCGGACGTGCGGCGGCGGATCGAGGCCGAGGTCGGACCGAGGGAGAGCGACCCGCACGGCCGCTCGATCCCGCCCGAGCCGTAGAGCGGTTTCCGGTTTGGTGGACCGGCGGCTTCGGGGCGGCACAAGTCTTGTCGCGTGGGCCGCGGCGGCCCAACGCTCCACGAGCGTTCGCCGACCCCTCGCCTCCATCACTCGTATCGCCACGACTCACATCGCCGAGCCAGCGCTTCGGCAATCTCCAGATGCGCTCCGGTCACTCGGCCCGGCAGCACTCCGCCCTACGCCGACCGCCCCGGCTTGGCCAGGCGGCGGAGCACACCGAGGTTGACGCGGTCCTGCGCCGGCGTCATCACCCCCTGGGCGTCTTCCTTGGGCGTCTCGAGAAACAGTGGAATGCCGCGCAGCCGCGGGTGGTTCACCAGCAGCCCGAACGCCGCCCGACCGATCTTCCCCTTGCCGATCGCCTCGTGGCGATCGACCCGTGAGCCGAGGTCTTTCTTCGAGTCGTTGGCATGGATGGCGACGAGCCGATCGAGGCCGATCTCGGCGTCGAATCGCCGCAGCGTCTCGTCGAGCGCCGCCTGCGGGGCGAGCGGATAGCCCGCGGCGAACACGTGGCAGGTGTCGAGGCACACGCCGACCCGGTGACGCAGGCCGGGGGCGGCGTCGATCCGCGCGAGCATCGCGCCGATTTCGCCGAAGTCGGCCCCGAGGCACGTGCCCTGGCCGGCCGTGGTCTCGATCAGCACGCCCGCGGCGAGCCGGCGCGTCGCCGCCAGAGCCGCCGCGATCCCGTCGGCCGCGCGGGCCACGGCCACGTCGAGCGGCTGCTCGCCCGCGGCGCCAGGATGGGCGACCACCCACGGGATGCCGAGGGCCTCGGCCCGCTCGAGTTCGACGACGAGCCCGGCGATCGACTTGTTTCGCAGCGTGTCGTCGGCCGCGGCGGGATTGATGAGGTAGGAGTCGTGGGCGATCACCATCCGCAGGCCGGCGGCTTTGACGGCGGCCCGAAAGTCGGCCGCCTGCTCCGGGTCGAGCGGCGCGACATCCCAGCGGTTGATGTTGCGGGTGAACACCTGCAGGCAGTCACAGCCCGTCTCCAGGGCCCGCTCGACGGCCTTCGTGAACCCTCCCGCGATCGACTGGTGCGCGCCGACGATCGGGTGCGGCGGCGAAGCGGCCGCGGGAGTCCGGCGTCTCCGACGCGGCGGGACCGCTGGTTTTCGTGTGCTGGAGCGGGGCATTTTTGACGGTTGGGGGCGGCGCCGTAGACTGCTGGTCGTTGGCATCGGCCCCGGAGGCATCATCGTGGGATCCGCGTTGTACCTGATCGCGACGCTCGTCGTCGCCGCGGTTGCCGGCACGGCGACGGCCCTGGCCCTGCGACCGATCCGCGCGGCCCGGCGGGCCGAGCGGCTCGCCCGCGCCCAGCGAGACTTCCACCGCCAGCGCGAGCAACTGGAGGCGAAGTTCATCGAGCGGGCCAGCCAGAGCGGCAAACCGCGCGGCCTGCGGTGGACCGACGTCGAGTTCGACGACGACGTGGTCTACGCCCGCGATCGGCGGTCGGGCGGGCTCAAGGCACTCGTCGCGATCGAGGTCAGTTTCGAGGCCGTCGAGGGGGGCGGCATGGAGGAGGTCGAGGCCGTGGCGAACGTGCGGGCGGCGACGGCGGAGTTTCTGTACGACGGCACCCGCTGGCAGACCGACGGCCGCGTGTACTTCAACCTCGCCCCGAATGCGACGGTGAAGTACCTCGCTTCCGACCTCGAATTGGTCGCCGAAGAGCACGCTGCGAAGGCGTGAGCGGGGCGTCGATCCGATAGCGGTGGCGGATCAGCCGGAGAAACCATTGCTCCGGGAGCAGTTTCCGCAGCCGCATGAGCAGCGGAGCCGGGGCCGCCACCGGATAGCGCAGCCGCCAGCCCCGATCGGTGATCGCGCGCACGATCATGGCGGCCACCACTTCGGGCGGGCTGCCGCCGCGACCGCCCGCCAGCGAGATCGCCTCGCACTGGGCCACGAGGTTGTCGTAACCGGCCTCGGGCGGACCCGCGATCGGCTCCCGGCTCCGGCCGTAGAAGTCCGTGCGGATCGCCCCAGGCTCGATGAGCCGCATCCGGATGCCGAACGGCCGCAATTCGAACGCCAGCGACTCGCTGAAGCCCTCCACGGCCCACTTCGTCGCATGGTAGACGCTGTAGAGCGGAAACGTGACCCGGCCCCCCATCGACGACACCTGCACGAGCGTGCCGCCGCCCTGCCGCCGCATCACCGGGATGGTGGCTCGCGTGACCCGCATCAGGCCGAATACGTTGGTCTCGAACTGCCGGCGGATCGTCGCGTCGTCCATTCCCTCGAACACGCCATCGACCGCGTAGCCGGCGTTGTTGACGACCGCGTCGAGACGTCCGAACCGCGTCACCACGGCCGCCACCGCCGACTCGACGCTCCCCGGGCTCGTGACGTCGAGCGGCAGCAAGCACACGCCGGGGAGGGCCGCGAGGTCGCCGGCGGCATCCGGCTGCCGCATGGTCGCGGCCACGCTCCAGCCCCGCGCCGCGCAGGCCGCCACGGTGGCACGGCCGATCCCGGACGAGGCCCCGGTGACGAGTACGACGGGCGTGGGCATGGCGACGAGACTGGTCACGGGAAGGCGAACCGGTCACAACATATCCGTTTCTGGCCCGCGACACCGAGCGGGCCCGCCCGAGCCACGCCATGACCCAGCGCCGCAGCGATCTTGACGCCCTCCGCGGGTTCGCGATGGCTCTCGGGATCGTCGTCCATGCGAGCCTCGCCTTCCACCAGGCGCCGTGGCCCGTGCACGATACGCGGCCGACGAGCCTACTGGCGGTCCTGTTTCTCGCGATCCACGGCTTCCGGATGCCGCTCTTCTTTCTGCTCAGCGGCTACTTCACGATGCTCGTCTACGACCGCCGCGGGCTCGGCTGCCTGCTCCGGCAACGGTTCGCGCGGATCGTCGTGCCCCTCGTGCTCGCCATGGCCACGATCGGCCCGCTCGACGGCCTGCTGCAGCGCCACGCCATCCGCTCCTCCCGGCCCGAGCCGGCGATCGCCGAGATGGACGCGGGCGACGTCGACGCCGTCCGCAGGCGATTCACGGGCGCGGCCGATGTCGAGCGTCGCGACGCCGTCTTTCGCTGGCGCATGCTCACGTGGGCCGCCTGCTCCAACAAGCCCGCGATCGTCGAGGCAGTGATCGACGCCGGAGCGGAGGCCAACATTCAAAGCAAGCTCGGCGACACCCCGCTCAACACCGCCGTGGCCTTCGGACGCGACGAGGGCGTGGCCGAACTGCTCGAGCACGGGGCCGACCCCCTGCTCCCCAACAGCTCGGGCCGCACCAGCCGCGCGATGATGCTCATCTCCCCAGCGCTGGCGGCAGGCTATGCCCCGCTCATGGGCCTGCCGCCGCTCACGGTCGACGAGGTCGCCCGCGGTCGCAGGCGGATCGGGCCGCTGCTCGGCGACATCGAGATGACGGTGGCCGGGCCGCTCGATCGCGCCGTGCTCGCCTACTGGGCCTTTCTGGGGTCGGATCGCTTCCAGGTCCGGCTGGGCGGCGAGCCGTTTCACCTCGTCGACACCGACGTCTTCGACCATCTCTGGTTCCTCTGGTTTCTGTGCTGGCTCGTGGCGGCGTTCGCAGGGCTGGCTCGGCTCGGGCTGCTGCCGAGCGGCCGCCACCGCTGGTGGCTCGTGCCGCTGTCGATCCTCCCGCAGCTGTTCACCGGGCAGGCGCTGACGGGCTTCTTCGGTCCCGACACGTCGTTCGGCCTGCTGCCGCAGCCCCACCTCCTCGCCTTCTACGGCTGTTTCTACTTCTTCGGCGCGGCCACGTTCGCGGCCGAGGGCATGGGGACGCGGCTCGGGGCCCACTGGCCATTTTTGCTGCCGGTGGCGGCGGCATGCCTCATTGCCGGATTGGCCACGGTCGCAGTGCGGCCCGCCACGATCCTGCTCCAGCCGGCCTACGCCTGGGCGATGTCGCTCGCCCTGATCGGCCTCTTCCACCGGTGCTTTCCCCGTCCGAGTGCGAGGCTCGCCTGGCTGGCCGATGCGTCGTACTGGATGTATCTCGCCCACGTGCCGCTGGTGCTCGCGGCACAGATCGCCGTCCGCGAGTGGCCGCTCCCGGGCGTCGTGAAGTTTCTCCTCATCCTCGTGGCGGTGACGGCCGTGCTGCTCGTATCCTACGCGTGGTGTGTCCGCCCCACGATCATCGGCCGGATCCTCAACGGTCCGCGGCGACCGACGAACGGTTAGGTGTCAGGCGAACACCGGGGCATTGGTACCAAATGCCTCTTCCACGATGTCGGCCGCCCGGACCAGGCCATCGAGGCGTGCGATCTCCGCGGCCCGCGCCCGGGCCCGCGTGCGGTAGCCCGGATCACCGAGCACCCGTGCGACGGCCCCGCGCATGCGGCCTGCCGTCGCCTGCCGGGGCAGCACGACTTCCGCGACGCCGAGCCACTCGAGCCGGCGGGCGACACCCGGCTGGTCGTTCGTGATCGGAATCGCCACCATCGGCACGCCGCGGGCGAGTGCCTCGAGCGCCGTGTTGAGACCAGCGTGGGTGATGGCGAGCGTCGCCCGGTCGAGCAGCTGCAGCTGCGGCGCGACCGGCACGACGATCGGGTTGCCGGCACAGCGTGCCGCGAGCGACGGGGCATCCTGATCGGCGGCCCCGAGCGAGATCACGAGCTGCACATCGAGCGGCGCGATGGCCGCGGCGATCGTCGTGAACATATCTGTGAGCCGGTTCTGCAGCGTGCCGAGCGACGCATAGACGAGCGGCCGCCCGTCGAGCCGCTCCCAGGGAAACGGCACGTCGCCGCCGCCGGCAGCCGCGTGCCATGGCCCCGTGAAATGCAGCAGCGGCTCGGGCCGCGCCCGCGGGAAATCGAAGAAGGCCGGCTGCTGAGCGATCTCGGCGAGGAACGCGGGCGCCTCCTCGCGAAGCCGTGGCGCGAGCCCGTGCCGCACGCGGTGGGCGTTGATCGCGTCCCGGACGGGCGCCGTCACGCGGTGGAGAAACCAATTGCCCGCGGCGTTGCGCAGCCGGCCGAGCGGGCCGGGCCGGTACCGCCAGGAGAGCACGGCCGGCGGGCAGGCTGAATCGCGATTGAGCGCGAGCGCGTTCGCCACCTTCACGAACGGCAGGCCGGCGATCTCGGCCACCGTGCCGGCGGCCGGATTGACCTGATCGACGAGCAGCCCCTCGATGCCGTGCTCGCGGATCACGGCTGGCATGTCGCGGAGCGTGACCTCGGCGGCCAGCCGCATCATGTCGATCGTGCAGCGAAGCGCCTTGCCTGCCGTCATTCGACCGAGCGCTGCGGCCTGCGCTGCGATGGCCCCACGCGGGAACTCCGCCGCACCGATGGCGGCAAACCCGAGCCCCGCCGCAACGGCCTTCGCCTCGCCATCGGGGCGGGCCACGAGCGTCACGCGGTGACCGCGCCGCACGAGCTCGCGGCCGAGCGTCGTCATCGGGTTCAAGTGCCCGGAGAGTTCGGGGCAGGCGAGGCCGATATGCATGCTGCGGGTGTCAGGCGAGCGGCGCCTGCTCCAGTCGCAACGTGACCGGCCGTGACGTGCGGAGCGTGACCCGCGGCCGGGGAGTGATCGGGGCCGGATCGGCGAGCCGGGCGCGGAATCGCGACAGAAGCGTACCCACGATGATCTGCGACTCGATCATCGCGAAGCTGTTGCCGATGCACGTCCGCGGGCCTGCGCTAAACGGCAGATAGGCGAACTTGTTCTTCTGCTCCTCGCGGCCCGCCTCGAACCGTTCGGGACGAAACGCCTCGGGGTCGCTCCACAGGTCCGGCAGCCGGTGGATCGCGTAGGGGCAGAAGATCACGAGGTCGCCCCTGGCCACCTTCGTGCCCGTGAGGTCGTCGGGGCCGAGCGCCCGGCGGTCGAACATCCACACGGGCGGGTAGAGTCGCAGCGTTTCCTGGATCACAGCTTTCAGCCGCGGCAAGCGCGGCAGATCGTCCACGGTGGGTGCGCTGCCGCCGGTAGCGGCAATGATTTCAGCCCGCAGCCGCTCCTGCTCGTCGGGGTGGCGGTCGAGCAGGTACCACAACCACGAGAGTGCGTTGGCCGTCGTCTCGTGGCCTGCGATCATGAGCGTCATCACCTCGTCACGAAGCTGCGCATCGCCCATCGCCTCGCCCGTCTCGGCGTCACGCGCGAGCATCAGGATCGTGAGCAGGTCACGATGCCCGCCCTGCGGCCCGCTTCTCACCGCGAGCCGGCGACGCTTCGTGGCGATCAGCCCCTCCACGATCGAATTGAGCGACTGCAGCGCCGGCCGCAGCCGCCAGTTGGTGGCGGTCGGCAGCCACAGCGGTGGCCGGATCGGCGACGACACCCGCGCGGCGAGGCAGGCGAGGATCACCGGGAACACGCGGTTGACCTCGGCTGCGCTCTCCGCGAGGTCGTCGCCGAAGAGGGTCTCCGCCACGATGCGCAGCGTAACCTTCATCATGTCGGTGCAGGCGTCGACCGGCTCCCCGGCCGCCGCAGCCCGGCTCCACGCATCGGCCGTCTCGGACGCGAGCCGCGACATGATCGGGGCGAAGTGGTGGACACTTTCGCCATGGAAGGCGGGCTGGGAGATCCGCCGCTGCCGCTTCCAGAAACTGCCGCCGCTCGTGAGCATCCCGTTGCCGAGCACGACGCGAACGGCGTCGAAGGCGGGCGTGTGCTTGTCGTAATTGTCGATGTTGTCGAGCAGCACGTGCCGGACGAGCGCCGGATCGGAGACGAGGTGCCCCCGCGCGACCCCAATCTTCAGCGGCACCACGCCCCCCAGGCGCGAGCGGCGAACGAACTCCCCGAGAGGATCCGCGGTGAGCGCGGCCAGATCGCCGCCGATCAGCCGCGTAAGGATGCTTGGCATCCAAAACCTTTCTTGTCGCGTTGCACCACGGGACGACCTTCGATCACAATCCCTGAGTTGGTCGTTTCACCGAGGGAAGACTCGTCGTCGACCGATCGTATCGCACAATCCCCGCTCGTGTGAATGAAGACAGTTCCCTCCGCTTCGAATCGTGCTCTCTCCGGTACGCTCGAGAAATTCCTCGCCCCTGAGGACATCGTCCCGCTTCCCTCGCTCACGGACGAAGAGTGGAACGCCATCCGGCGGGTTGCCGGCCGCGCGCTGGCCTGGCGGTTCTGCACGCTCCGCAATCTGTGCGTGCATCGCGGGTGGTTCGTGGCCGATGCCCTCGGCTTCGCCTGGGCGGGCATCTACCGTACGCTCCTCGTCAGCTCGATCGTCGCGACGTCGTATCGCAACGAGGGTCTGTTTCGCGCTGGCGAGCGCATCCAGGGAACCCGCGAATTTTTTGGAGGTGGATTCCTCCTGCCACGGTCGTCGGCCGAGTTCCGCGAAATCGTCCGGGTCGTCAACCTGCGGCACCACATCGCCGGCGTGGTGGTGGCGGATGCAGACGGCGGCTACCGCGTGATCGACGGCTACGAGGCCGACTATGCCTACGTCGCCACCGCTTTCATCGAGGCGATTCGCCGCGGCATGGCCGCCTGCGGCCTGCCCCCCGACAGCCCGCGGGGTCGCGCGCTCAGCGAACCGGTGTGCACGGTTCTCTACCAGATCGCCGGGCTCACCGGCCTGCGGCGCGTTCCCCGCGACCTCGCCGCGCACGAGCGGTTTCGCGATGCTTACGATCGCCATCTCCGCGAGCGGCCCGCATCGGCAAGGGTGCAGCGGATGGGCCGCGAGATCGCCCGCCGGATCGTGCCGGTCACGGCGTCTCTCGCCGACGAAACCGTGGCCAACCACATTCGTCGCCACTTCGATCCGGAGACGGCCGCTTATCTCTTTCCGGATGGCACCGGTGCCGACCTCGAGACGCAGCGGGAGGAGTGGGTGCGGCGGCATCGTACCCGCAAACCGGTCGAGGCCATCCGGGCCCGCTCGGTGGCCCGCGAGGCCGTCTGGCACCGGCCCGACGTGGCCGCGCTCCGCCGGGCCTACGAGCAGGCTGCTTCCGAAAGCACCGACGACCGGCTGATCGGCGCGATCCTCCTGCACGCGCTCGACGCCGCTGGCGAAGACGATCGCCCGCTCGAGCGCCGGACGATCGACTTGGCCGCCGGCGCGTTGCTCATCCGCCAAGGCGAGTCGCTGGGGGAGATGTATGTCGTGCTCTCCGCCACGGCGCCACTCGTGGTGCTGCGGCGCGCGGAGGCCGGGGCGGAGACCCGGCAGGTGGCCACGCTCGCCGCGCCGATCGTGCTCGGCGAGATCGGCATGTGGCGCGGCCAACCAGCCGTGGCCACGGTGCTCTCCCGTGAGCCCAATCGCCTCGACGTGCTGGTGATCGATGCCGAACGGTTCGAGTCGCTAAAGCAGGAGCCGGGGTTCCGCGCGGCCACCGCCGCCGAGGTCCAGCGGCGGCTGGCGCTGAACACGTCCCTCACGGGCTCGCTGCTCGGGGACACGGCGGCCCGGACGGGCGACGCCAGGCTGGCCTCGATCGCGCAGCTGTTCCGCTATCTGACGGGAGATTCCCACGTCGCGCTCGACGCGGTCATCGATCTCCCCGACGATGCCACGCCGGTGGAGTGCGTCGAGGCCCTCCGTCGGCAGGTCGACGCAGCCATCGCGGCTGGGGGGCTCGCGCCCGACCTCGTCCGCTACCTCCAGCAGGTCGTCACCACCATCGGCTGAACCGCTGGCCGCGCTGGGCGGGCTCGGTCACGTCGGCGGCCGCCGCCTGGGCGATGGCTACGTTCGACTGCGAGAAGCCGCTCGCGAACCGGAGGGCCACGAGCAGCGCGAGCGACCGCGCCGAAACTGCTGGCGACGAACCCGTACCAGAAGGCGTTGTCGGCCTTCGACGCGGAAAAACCTCTCCCGAGCGCCGGGAGCACCTGCACGATCACGCCCACGGCGATCATGTCGGTGAGCACTGCCATGAGGATGAAGAAGATCGTGCCGGTCGGACGCTCGAGTGTCATGTGGGGGCCGAGACGGTAGGCTCAACGCGGGTTCCGAAACGCGAAAGGACATCGATGAGCGCGACGATCATACTCGGCTGCGTTGCCACGCTCGGTGCGCCGCCCGACGGCGGCCTGCCCGGGCTCCTCTCGCGGACCACGCTCGATCGGTTTGAACTGCTGCAAACGCCGGAACTCTGGGGGCATGATCCCGCCGACAACTCGTATTGGCTTGCCGCCGGAGGTACGGCCCCGCTGCCCGCCGCCAGCGGCCGCTTGCTCGCCGCGATCGAGGAGATCATCGCGGGCGCCGAACGGCTGATCGACATCGCGTCACTCGAGCCGTTTGCCTCCGGCGAGTTCGCGGCGGCTGTCCGCCGTGGGCTTGCGCGGGCCGCCCGCCGCGGCCATCCGCTCACGGTCCGCGTGCTGTATGGACGCCATCGGTTCGTGGCACAGACCGACGCTGATTTCGAGGCGACGATCCGCGACCTCGCGGCCGATCTGCCTGCCGATACGGCGATTCGGCTGCACGCCTGCCGGATGGAAACCTCGGACGACCAAAAGAGACCATCGTGGAACCATGCCAAGATCGTGGCGGCCGACGGCCGCGAGGCGCTCGTCGGAGGCCACAACCTCTGGCACGCCGACTACCTCGGCTTCGCGCCGGTGCACGATCTCTCGATGCGCGTCACGGGCCCGGCCGCCGGCGAGGCCCATGCCTTTCTCGACCTGCTCTGGGCCTGGGCGGGCCGGCAGCTCGCGACGCCCTCCGAGATCGGCAGCCTGCACGCGATCCGCTGGGCCGGCGGCCGCATCGAGCCGGCAGGGCCGCCACCGCCGGTCGCCCTCGCCGCACCGGTGGAGGGAGCGACTCCCGTTCTGGCGATCGGCCGCCTCGGCGCGGGCGTGAGCGCCGATCCACGGGGCGCGAACGTGGGCGCGACGGTCGCGGCGATCGTGTTTCGGCAGGCGCGGGCGAGCATCCGGATCAGCCAGATGGATTTCGGCTTCCAGTGGGACGGGGTCAACTTCTGGTCGGCCGATGTCGTGGCCGCCCTCGCCGACGTGCTCACCGATCCCGCCCGGAGCGTCACCGTGCAGATGGTGCTCAGCGAGCCGGGCGCGAAGACGGCCGCAGGCGGGCCATACTCCTTCGGCACGACGCTCGCCGACATCGTCGCCGAGATGCGGCGCGTGATCGGCGACCGGCGCATGACGGGTAGCATGCAACTCGCGCCGCTGCGGTTCTCCTCACACGGCGACCGCTGGCAGCACGACGGCACACAGCTCAAGATCATCAACCACGCCAAGTTCTGGATGGTGGACGACCGGGCGTTTCATATCGGCTCCGACAATCTCTATCCGCACAACCTGCAGGAGTTCGGCTACGTCGTGGAGTCGGCAGACCTCGCCCGCGAGGCACGCGAGCAGTATTGGAATCCCATGTGGACGTTCACGAGCCGCCTGGCGCTGTGCGTCGAGCGCTGACGGCGGTTGAGCCCGCACAGCTTGCCGGCCTTGTGCAGGCTGCCGGCAATCTCGGCAAGGTCGGC
>RFUD01000470.1 GCA_009923125.1 Planctomycetia bacterium | reverse complement strand
CCGCCGGGCTGGGCGGCTGCCGCCTGCCGGGCGTCGATGAGGAGGCGCAGGTCTTTTTCCGGCTGCGGGCGAAGGTCGCCTGGGCGTTGTGCCGGTCGATGTTCACGACGGCGCGGCTGCGGCTGAGCCTCGTGGTGCTGTTGAGCGCCATGTTCTGGGGGTCGCTGTTCGGCATCTTCATCGAGGCCTTCACCTTCCTCGAAGCGCTGCACGCCGAGGTGATCTCGCTGCTGTTCAACGCCTTCTTTTCGTCGCTGATGGTGATGCTCGTCTTCTCGACGGGCATCCTCTTGTACGGGGGCATGTACTGTTCTCCAGAGGCGCGTTTGCTGATGACGCTCCCGGCACGCGAGGAGGCGATCTTTTCCCACAAGTTCCAGGAGGCGGCCTGGTTCTCGAGCTGGGGCTTCGTCCTCTTGGGCAGCCCGATGCTCGTCGCGTACGGCGTGGTGCGGGAGTCGCCATGGACCTACTTCGCCCTCCTGCTGCCCTTCATGATCTCCTTCGTCGTGATTCCGGCGACCCTCGGCGGCATCTGCTGCATGGCGATGGTGGCGTGGCTGCCGAGGCTGCGGCTCCACGCGCTGTCGATCGCGCTGGGCGCGGCCTGCGTGGGGGCGATCTGGCTGGCCTGGTCCGCGCTGTCCTCCGTGCGGCCCGACAGCATGTCGGCGGCGTGGTTCGAGCAGGCGTTCGCCCGGCTGGCGATCACCGAGCAGAAGTTGTTCCCCAGCTGGTGGCTGTCGAGCGGCCTCCTCGAAGCCGCCCGGACCGGCGCCAACACGACGGAGCGCCTGGCGGCCCTCGCGGAGGCGGTCAAGTTCCTGGCGTTGCTGATCGCCAACGGGATGCTCCTGCAACTCGTCGCGGGCTGGCTCGCCCGGCGGGCGTACCGCCTCGGCTTCAGCCAGCTCACGGGGGAGGTGCCGGCCCGCCGCCGGCGTCGCAGCGGGTGGTTCGACCAGATGCTGATCGACGCCGGCCCGGCGTGGGGACGCCCGCTGCGGCTGCTGATCGTCAAGGATCTGCGGCTGTTCCGCCGCGACATCTCGCAGTGGTCGCAGTTCGTGATCTTCTTCGGCCTCCTGGGCCTCTATTTCTGGAACGTCCGTTCCTTCAACTACAACAACGCCTACTCCTCGATGATCGGGTTCCTGAACCTCGCCGTCGTCGGGCTGATCCTGTCCACGTTCACGACCCGGTTCGTGTTTCCGATGATCAGCCTCGAGGGCCGCCGGTTCTGGATCCTGGGCCTGCTTCCGGTGCACCGCGACCACATCGTGTGGTCGAAGTTCCTGTTCTCGTTCCTCGGGGGCGTGCTGCCCTGCTGCGGCCTCGTGCTGCTCAGCGACGTCATGCTCGGCCTTCCCCGGCAGACGATCCTCGTGCACGAGGTCTGCTGCGTCATGCTGTGCATGGGACTGTCCGGCATCGCCGTCGGCCTGGGCGCGCGGATGCCCGACCTCCGCGAGCCCTCGCCGGCGAAGATCGCCTCGGGGTTCGGCGGCACGCTGAGCCTCGTGATCAGTTCGCTGTTCATCATGATCGTGGTCGTCGCCGCCGCGCTGCCCTCGCACCTGTTCCTGGTGTCGCATGCCCTGGGCCCCGGGGCCTTGCGGCGGATCATGGCCTGGGCGGGGAGCGGGCAGGGTGTCGCCATCAGCATCGGCGTCGTGGTGGCCGTCGGGCTGGCGACCACGTTCTTCCCTCTGTGGCTGGGGCTGCGGTCGTTTCGGCGGCTGGAGCCGTGACCCAATCCTGTTCGGCACGTGGGGTTCGTCGCTGCGCGGTCGGTGGCCGATGCGCCGTGCTCGATGGACAGCGGGAGGCGAGGGGTTACCCCTGCCGTCGAGCCGGCGTACGCAGACAAGCGGAGCCAGGATGGCGAAGCGCAGTCGGAGTCGAGTGAGCGGAGGGCTGGAGGCCCGCAGCGAACG
>RFUD01000469.1 GCA_009923125.1 Planctomycetia bacterium | reverse complement strand
ACACGCAGAGAGCCGAGGCCTGGAGGGCCGAGGCGAACGTCCGGCGAGAGGGTCTGGGCAGTCACGAGCCGGCGCGCTCATTGACCCCTATGGCTGGTGGTGCGAGTCGCCGATCACGGCGTCTTCCGGGTCGGTGCCCGCGGCGGTCTTGCCGGCATGGTTCCTGAAGAGGTGGTCGTCGCGGTGGAGGTCGTCCTGGAACACCCGCTGCACGTGGCCGTCCTCGAAGAGGATGTAGTGAATCCCGCCGGGATGGTTGCTGCTCTTCTCGCAGCAGTCGTCCGGCGCGTCGGCCATCAGTGGATGATGTTCACGCCGGAGATTGCGGTTGGGCTGGAGCGTGCCCGACGCGTCGCGGTGGCCGAGCGTGTAGCCGTAGTCGCCCGCCATCGTGCGCACCATCTTGTCGAACTCCGGCGTGCCGACCGCCGCCTCCAGCTCCGCGAGCGACGGGATGCGGAAGCCACCGCCGCGGTCGAGCGACGTGCCGGGCACGAGCAGCGTGCCGTCGTCGGCGACGAGCCGCTCCTCCGAGACGAGCGTGGGGGCGAAGAGACCGGCGCGGGACAGCGGGCCGGAGTCGGGCGGCGTGGGGAACACGCGGTGCGACTCCGCGTAGCCCTGCAGGCCGAGCGAGGTTTTCTGCAGGTTGCGCTCCGCACGCCGCGCCCGCGACTCCGTGATGGAGTCGAGCAGCAGCGGCCCCACGAGCACGCACGCGGCGAGTGCCGTCGCCGCCATGATCGCCCGGTCGAGCCAGGCTCGGGGACTCGTGCCGGGCTCGTCGGCGGAGGGCGTGAACGCCCGCGGCGTGGGCAGCGGCCGCCTCGCCGCCTCCGCCTCGATGAACGCGAGCGTCCGGGCAGCGAGCCCCGCTGGAGCGACGATCGCCTCGCGGTCGGGCTCGAGCACGTGCGTGGCGGTGCGC
The DNA here is from genome assembly GCA_009923125.1 of Planctomycetia bacterium. Lineage (GTDB taxonomy): Bacteria > Planctomycetota > Planctomycetia > Pirellulales > UBA1268 > RGVT01. The sequence goes on along the minus strand of RFUD01000469.1, from coordinate 1,013 downwards.
AGCACGTCGAGTTCGCGTCGCAGGGCCGGCCCGTCCACCGGATCCGCGAGGGCCGCCTCGATCCGCCGAGCCTCCGGCTGATCGATCGCGTTCAGGAGATAACCGACGAGGTCGTCACGCATGGGAGAACCCGCTTCTTTCCGCTGCACGATGTCGGGGATGGATCATCGGAATCGGGATCACGGTCGTGTGTGGCCGGCGGCCAGCCATGATTCGTTGAGTTTGAGGAGCGCGGCATGGAGCCGGCTCTTGACGGTACCGACGGGGATGCCGAGCACGTCGGCCGCCTCGCGATATTTCATGCCCTGGTGGTACACGAGCAGCACGGCCGACTTGAGGGCTTCCGGCAGGTCGCCCACGGCGGTTCGCACCCATTCACGCGCCTCCTCGACGGCGAGCTGATCGTCGGCCGTCTGGTCGGCGCCCGAGAGCATCTCGACGAGCGCGCCCACGTCATCATCAGCGCCCGAACGCTGGTCGATGCTGACCATGCGATGGCGCTTGTTGCGCCGCTGGGCGTCGATGGCCTGGTTGGTGGCGATCGTGTAGAGCCAGGGGCGAAACCGCCGGCCGTCCTCGAAGTTCTCCTTCTTCAAATAGACCTGGAGGAATGTCGCCTGGAACACGTCTTCCGCCATCTCCGCGCTACCGAGATACCGCCGGAGATAACTGAAGAGCTCCTGCTCGTAGCGGTGGACGAGTGTCTCGAACGCCGCCGGGTCGTCGTCGATCCGGAACAGCCGCAGCAGATCCTCGTCGGACTGCCCGCCGCCCTGCCGCCCGGTGCCTTCGAGGGCACCGAAGCCGGCGGACGCGGACCGACCGACGGACCGTCCACGGTGATCGGAATCGTCAATACCCATGGTTGTGTACGAAGCGGGTCCGGCGATGGTTCGTCTTCCCCCACGTTGCCCGGAAACGCGGCGGATTCGGGCGGTTTCCCGGAGTATAGCCGCCCGCCGGGGGAGGGGGGTGGTGCGCCGATCCCTGGTGATGACCGGCGGCACGGTAAC
>RFUD01000468.1 GCA_009923125.1 Planctomycetia bacterium | reverse complement strand
TCGGCAACACCGGCAAGGCGGTGCACGACCGGGATGGCAACCCGGTGCACGACCGGTTCGGCAACCAGGTCAACGACACGGGCCGCCCGTATCGCCAGGGCATGGTGTTTCGCTGCAAGCCCGACGGCACCGACTTCGAGGTGCTCGGCCACAACTTCCGCAACAACTACGAGGTGGCGGTCGATTCCTTCGGCACGCTCTGGCAGAGCGACAACGACGACGACGGCAACAAGGGGGTGCGGATCAACTTCGTGATGGAGTACGGCAACTACGGCTACGTGGACGAGCGTTCCGGGGCCGGCTGGCGAGTGCCACGGACGAACCTCGAGCCGGAGATTCCCCTGCAGCACTGGCACCAGAACGACCCCGGGGTCGTGCCGAACCTGCTGCACACGGGCGCCGGCTCGCCGACCGGAATCTGCGTCTACGAGGGCACGCTGCTGCCCAAACGGTTTCATGGCTCGCTCATCCACTGCGACGCGGGGCCGAACGTTGTGCGGGCCTACCATCTCGCGCCACGTGGGGCCGGGTTCACGGCGGAGAGCGAGACGCTCGTCGATGGTTCGGCCGATCGGTGGTTCCGCCCGAGCGACGTGTGCGTGGCCCCCGACGGCTCGCTGATCGTGGCCGACTGGTACGACCCCGGGGTGGGCGGCCACGGCATGGGCGACACGCAGAAGGGCCGGATCTTCCGCATCGCCCCGCCGGGCGCGACATGGAAGGTCCCGGCCGTCGATGTCTCGACCGTGGGGGGCGCCGTCGCGGCGCTCGCGAGCCCGAACCTGTGCACGCGGGCGACGGCGTTGGAACGCCTCGCGCAGGAGCCGGACGCCGCGGCACCGGCGATCGACGAGGCCCTCGCGAAGCCGACCGAAGACCTCCATGCGGCGCGTCTGGCGTGGGCCGGCGGCATGCTTCCCGGCCGCGCGGCCGCCACGATCAACGCCTTGCTCGCTGCGAACGAGCCATCGATGCGAATCATCGGCCTGCGGATGTGCCGGCGCCTGAAGGACGACGTGATCGGCGCCGTCGAGAAGCTCGTCGCCGATCCGTCGGCCGCGGTGCGGCGCGAGGCCGCGATCGCGCTGCGTGGCCTCGCGGGTGACCAGGCCGACCGTGCCTGGGCCGAGATCGCCGCGCGGCACGAGGCGGGCGACCGCTGGGAACTCGAGGCGCTCGGCATCGGCGCCGATGCCGTGACGGGCTTCGAGGGCACGAGCCAGTGGGACGGCCGGCTCGAGGCCTGGCTGGCGAGGACCTCCGGGCCGAAGCATGCCGCCGGCCGTGCGATCGTCTGGCGGAGCCGGGGCACGAGGTCGGCGGCCATGCAGTGCATGCTCGTCGCCGATGCGAATGTCACGACGGCCGAATCGCTCGCGCTCCTGCGGGCGCTCGATTTTCAGGATCGCACGCGGGCGGCAGAGGCCATCCGCGAGACGCTGCGTCAGGATGGGGCAGGCTGGCTGGGCCCCGACGAGAAACGGCGGGTGATCCTGCCCGAGCTCGTGCTCCGACTGGAGCCGGGCGACGCCGCGGATCCAGCGCTTGCGAAGCGAATCAACGAGGCGATCGGCTACGTCGTCGGCACCCAGGCACTCGTCGATATTGCCGCGCGATTCAAGCTCACCGACCGCGTCGAGGAACTCGTCGATCTCGCCGCCGCGGAGGGCACCGCCGAATCGGTCGCAGCATCGGCCGTCGGCACGGCGCTGCGGCTGGGCGGCGGCGGGATCGTGCATTCACGGCTCGCGGCGGCCGATCCGGCGGCGTCGCGGTTGCTCGCTGCGCTGGGCACGCGTGGCGACGGCGGAGCCCGTGGAGTGCTCCAGGGACTGATCGCCGACGCCGATACGAATCCAGGGATCAAGTCGGCCGCAGTCGCGGCCCTCGCCCGGTCGAACGAGGGAGCGAAGACGGTCGTGTCGCTGGCCAAGGACGGCAGGCTCGCC
>RFUD01000467.1 GCA_009923125.1 Planctomycetia bacterium | reverse complement strand
GCGGGCCTCTCCTACGTCAAGCTCGACGGCACGATCGGCTGCCTCGTCAACGGGGCCGGCCTGGCGATGAGCACCATGGACCTGGTCAAGCTCCACGGCGGCCAGCCGGCCAACTTCCTCGACGTGGGGGGCGGAGCCGACGTGAAGCAGGTCACCGAGGCCTTCCGGATCATCCTCTCCGACCAGAACGTCAAGGCGATCCTGGTCAACATCTTCGGCGGCATCATGCGGTGCACGACCATCGCCACGGCACTCGTCGAGGCCTCGAAGACCGTCGGCTTCACCGTGCCCCTGGTCGTGCGGCTCGAGGGCACGGAGGTGGCCGAAGGCAAGAAGATCCTGGCCGAAAGCGGCACGGCCATCATCACCGCCGACGGCCTGACCGACGCCGCCCAGAAGGTCGTGGCCGCCGCCAAGGCCTGATCGAACCATCCCCTCCCCCATCCCGCCGGCTTTCCCATGAGCATCCTCGTCAATCGCGACACCCGCGTCATCTGCCAGGGCATCACCGGCAAGGTCGGTGAGTTTCACACCCGGGGCTGCCTCGACTACGGCACGCGGATGGTGGGCGGCGTGACGCCGGGCAAGGGGGGCGAGACGGTCGCCGGCCTGCCCGTGTTCAACACCGTCGCCGAGGCCCGCGATGCCACCGGCGCGAACGCCACGATGATCTTCGTGCCACCCGCCTTCGCCGCCGACGCGATTCTGGAGGCGATCGGGGCCGGCATCGAACTGGTGGTGGCGATCACGGAGGGGATTCCCGTCCTCGACATGGCCCGCGTGCTGCCGGTGCTCGAGGATTCCGCCAGCCGGCTGATCGGCCCCAACTGCCCGGGCGTGATCACGCCGGCCGAGTGCAAGATCGGGATCATGCCCGGCTACATCCACACCCCCGGCCACGTGGGCGTGATGAGCCGCTCGGGCACGCTCACCTACGAGGCCGTCTGGCAGCTGACGCAGCTCGGCCACGGCCAGAGCACCTGCGTGGGCCTCGGCGGCGACCCACTGGTGGGCTCGTCGTTCATCGACATCCTGAAGCTCTTCCAGGCCGACCCCGACACCCACGCGATCCTGATGATGGGGGAGATCGGCGGCAGTGCCGAGGAGGAGGCCGCCGAGTTCGTGAAACACCACGTGACCAAGCCCGTGGCCGCCTTCATCGCCGGCCGCACGGCCCCGCCGGGCAAGCGGATGGGCCACGCCGGGGCGATCATCTCCGGGGGCAAGGGCACGGCCGAGGCCAAACTCGCCGCCCTGGCCGACGCCGGGATCGAAATCGCCGACAGCCCCGCCGATATGGGGGCCGCGCTCGTGCGGGCTGTCGAAAAACGCTGCGGCGGCCGATAGACACTTGGGATGGCATCGGCCGCGACCGCGAACTGGCGGCGGCCGAGCTGCGTAGATAGTCTCAATCGTGGTCTTCGCGACTGCCCGCGACGGGCGGGCGGCGACCGTGCTGCGAGCGTTCGCCCCAGGATTCAGCACCATGTCCCAGCGTCGTCGTCACCCCCGCCGTCGGCCGTTCGGCCGCCTTGAGCAGCTCGAGACCCGCCGGCTCCTGGCGGTGGACGTCGTCCAGCCGCTCCAGAACCTCTCGGCCAATGCCGGGGCCCCGTCGGCGGTGATCGATCTCGAAGCGGCTTTCGACCTGGCCGGCGTCACGGGCACGGTCGTCCGGTTCTCGAACAACGTCGGAGCCGACATCTACGCGGAACTGTTCGATGCGGCCGGGCCGGCCCGCACCCGGACCACGCCGTTGACCGCCGCCAACTTCCTCGCCTACCTCGACGCGGGCCGCTACACCAACACGATCATGCACCGCTCGGTGTCCGGCTTCGTCGTCCAGGGCGGCGGCTTTACCGACAAGTCGCTCTCGGCCGCGATCCCGCAGTTCCCCGCGGTCACCAACGAGCCTGGCAACACGAACACCCGCGGCACGATCGCGATGGC
>RFUD01000466.1 GCA_009923125.1 Planctomycetia bacterium | reverse complement strand
CCGCGTCGCGACATCATCAGCGGCACGATCAAGGCCAACCTGCCGACGTGCGTCAGCCTGCGCGTCTCGAGCGCGGCGGAGGCGAGGATCATCGAAACCCCCGGGGCCGAACTGCTCCTCGGCCATGGCGACCTGATCCTGAGGTCGATCGGAGAGCCCCTGCGGCTGCAGGGCGCGCTCCTGCAGGCAGCCAGCCGGCAGTCGGTTTCAGCCACATGACGCCGGGGCGGGCGGCGGCCCGTGCCCGGGTGACGGCCCACGGCGGCACGATGGGGAGGCGACGCAGTGCATGGCGGTGGTAGGCTCGACGCTCCAGCACCATCGGCCAGGAGACGAGCACGCCATGGCGATCGACCCGGTTTGCGGCATGACCGTCGGGGAAGCCACGGCGCGGACCGCGGAACGCGACGTTTCTCGCCGGCCCGGTCGCGCCGGCTGCCGCACCCTGCTGCGGCGGGCACGCCCCGCAGGCGGCCCCCGTGCTCATCGACGGCATCGCGCCGATCACGCACCGGGCGCCGGACGGCACCGCGGCCGCGGGGGCCGTCTACACCTGCCCGATGCATCCCGAGGTCGAACAGGTGGGGCCGGGCGCCTGCCCGAAGTGCGGCATGGATCTCGAGCCGAAGTCGATCCAGGCCGACGCCGCGGAGGACGACTCCGAACTCCGCGGCATGACCCGGCGGTTCCTGGTGGCCGCGGCACTGACGCTGCCCGTGTTCCTGCTGTCGATGCTGCCGATGGTCGGCCTGCCCGTCGATCGCCGGCTGGGGGGCACGGCGCACGCCTGGCTGCAACTGGTGATCAGCACGCCGGTCGTGCTCTGGGCGGGCTGGCCGTTCTTCGAGCGGGGATTCCGCTCGCTCGTCACGCGGCACCTCAACATGTTCACGCTCATCGCCATCGGCACGGGGGCCGCGTACCTCTCCAGCGTCGTGGCCGTGCTGTTTCCGTCGCTCATCCCGCACCAGTTCCGGCACGAGGGGGCCGTGGCGGTCTACTTCGAGGCGGCGGCGGTGATCATCACGCTCGTCCTGCTCGGGCAGTTGCTCGAGCTCCGGGCGCGGCGCCGCACGGGCGCCGCCATCCGCGAGCTTCTCTCGCTGGCCCCGCCCGTCGCCAGGATCGTGCGGGACGGGCAGGAGCGCGAGGTGCCGCTCGACGAGGTGCGGCAGGGGGACATCCTCCGGGTCCGGCCCGGCGAGAAGGTGCCGGTGGACGGCCGGCTCACGGAGGGCAGGAGCACCGTCGAGGAGTCGATGATCACCGGCGAGCCGATGCCGGTGGAAAAGCAGCCCGACGATCCCGTCATCGGCGGCACGCTCAACGGGACGGGCTCGTTCCTGATGGTGGCCGACAAGGTCGGCGAGGACACCGTGCTCGCCCGGATCATCGGCATGGTGGCGGAGGCGCAGCGGAGCCGGGCGCCCATCCAGAAGGTCGCCGACACCGTGGCGGGCTGGTTCGTGCCCGCGGTGCTCGTGTGTGCGGTGATCACGTTCCTCGTCTGGGCCCTCGCGGCACCGGAGCAACCGCCGCTGGCGTGGGCGCTGGTCAACGCCGTCGCCGTGCTGATCATCGCCTGTCCGTGCGCCCTGGGTCTGGCCACGCCCATGTCGATCATGGTGGGCATCGGCCGCGGGGCGCGGGAGGGGGTGCTCGTGAAGAGTGCCGAGGTGCTCGAGACGCTGGCGAAGGTCGATACCGTCGTCGTCGACAAGACCGGCACGCTCACCGAGGGCCGTCCCCGGCTGGCCGAGTGCATTCCCGTGCCGGGATTCACGGCTGACGAACTGCTCCGCGTGGCGGCCGCGGTCGAGCGACAGAGCGAGCATCCGCTCGCCCATTCGATCGTGGTCGCGGCCGGGGAGCGGCGGCTCGCGGTGCCGGCCGTGACGGGCTTCGACTCGGTGACCGGCGGGGGCGTGCGGGGCACCGTGGAGGGGAGGGAGGTGCTCGTGGGCACGCCGG
>RFUD01000465.1 GCA_009923125.1 Planctomycetia bacterium | reverse complement strand
GAGACGCCGCAGTACGCCGATCTCGCCGTGGACAAGGTGGTGAGCGACCCGCACCCCAACGTCGGCGAGCAGGTCACCTTCACGGTGACGGTCCGCAACCTGGGCGCGGACCCGGCGACGAACGTCTCGCTGCTCGACGTGCTGCCCGTCGGGCTGACGTTCATCTCGGCGAGCGCCGCGGCGGGCACGGCGTTCAGCCCCTCCAGTGGCATCTGGACGGTGAACACGCTCCCCGTCGGCGGGGCCAAGACGCTCACCATCGCCGCCGCGGTCGCCCTTCCCGGGACGTTCACCAACGTCGCCGCCGTCCGTTCCTCCGACCAGTACGACCCGAACACCGGCAACGACCGCGACGACGCCACGCTGACCACCCGGGCCGCGGACCTGGCGGTCGTGAAGACGGTGAGCGACGCCGCGCCGAACGTCGGCGACACGATCACGTTCACGATCACCGTGACCAACCGCGGTCCCGATGCCGCCAACGCCGTGGAGATCACCGACGCCTTCCCCACGGCCGGACTGCAGCTCCTCACGGCGACCCCCAGCCAGGGTGCGTACGACACGGGAACGGGCATCTGGACCGTGGGCACGGTGGACGTCGGCCCCGGCGCCGCCCAGACGCTCACGCTCGCCGCCCGCGTGCTCGCGCCGGCGCTCAACACGGTGCCGCCGGCACAGACCAACGTGGCGCGGGTCACGAAGGCGAACGAGTACGACCCGAACCCGGGCAACAACACCGGATCCGCCACCGAGACGCCCCGCTACGCCGACCTCGGCGTGAAGAAGACGACGAGCAAGGTGCAGCCCGACGTCGGCGACACCGTCACCTACACGGTGAGCCTGTTCAACCTGGGCACGTCGGCTGCCACGAACGTGGAAGTGACCGACAGCCTGCCGGGCAACGTGGCGTTCCTCTCGGCCAGCCCGGCCGCCGGCACCCGGTTCACACCGACCGCCACGGGCGGCCTGTGGTCGGTGCCGGTGATCCAGCCGGGCCAGACGCTCGTGCTCACGCTCGTGGTGCGGGCGACCGCCTCGAGCGTCGGCTTCAACACCGCCACGATCACCGCCACCGACGTCTGGGACCCCAACGACCGGAACGACACGGCGAAGACCCCGACCGATCCGCAGCAGGCCGACCTCGACGTCGTGAAGACGGTCGATCAGCCGCGGCCGAACGTGGGCGACACGATCACCTACACCGTGGCCCTCGACAACCTCGGGCCGAGCACCGCCCGGGACGTCGTGGTGAACGATCCCTTGCCCGCGGGCCTCGCGTTCGTGAGCGCCGCCGCGAGCGTGGGGTCGTACGACGCGGGCACCGGCCGCTGGACGGTCGGCGACGTCGCGGCCAACGCCACCGGCACGCTCACGATCGCGGCCCGCGTGCTGGCGCCCGCCTCCGGCCCGGCCCTGCCGCAGACCAACACCGCCACCGCCACCTCGCCGACGCCCGATCCGAACCCCGGCAACAACACCGGCACGGTGACGGAGACGCCGCTGCAGGCCGACCTCGCCGTCTACAAGAGCGTCGACAAGGACCAGCCCGGCATCGGCGAGACGATCGTCTACACGCTCGAAGTCGCCAACTACGGCACCGACACCGCGACCGACGTGCGGGTGCAGGACCGGCTGCCGGCGGGCCTCACGTTCGTCTCCGGGGTGGCCTCGCAGGGCGGCTACGATCCCGGCACCGGCGTGTGGACCGTGGGCACGGTGCCCGAGGGCACGATCCCGACGCTGGCCATCACCGCGAAGGTCACCCGGGCCACCGGCGGCACGGTGACCAACACCGCGACCGTGTCGGGCCGCGAGTACGACCCCGATCCCGCGAACAACACCGACACGGTCGAGGTGGTCGTGCCGTCGAGCGGCGTGATCGTCGGCACCGACATCGGATGCGAGAGCGGCCCGTTCGTGCGGGTGCTCGATCCCGACACGGGGGCCGACAGGATCATCCCGTTCTTCGCCTACGA
>RFUD01000464.1 GCA_009923125.1 Planctomycetia bacterium | reverse complement strand
CAGGCCGACGCCGCGGGTCCGATACTTGTCGTACAACTCCTTGAAATGGACCGCCGAGGTCTCGAGGGCCGCCTTCCACTCCTTCGAGCCCGTCGGCAGCGCCCGCGACTTCTCGTAGTAGGCGCTCCCCACGAGCAGCCGCGTCTGCAACAACTGGCCGCGCAGGCGATCCTGGCGCTCCTCCAACTGCTCGATGAGCCTGAGGTCGGACGGCTTGGCCGGCTTCTTGCCCTTGCCTCCGTCTTCACCGTCGGCCGCCTTGCCCTTGCCCTGCAGCTCGTCGAGCCGTCGGCCGACATCCCGCAGTTCCTTGAGCACGGCGTCCTCCGCGTTCGCGGCGACGGTGATCTCCTCGTCCTTCTTGGCCTTGCCCTCGAGCGTCCGGATGGCGTCGTCGAAGAACTTCACCGCCTCCGCGAGCCGCGCCTTGGCATCCTCGCCAGCCCGCTTCGACTGGTCGATCTTGGAGCGCCCCCGCTCCACGAGCAGGTTGCCCTTCTGCGTGTAGGCGTCGATGGCCTGCTCACCCGCCGGCCCCCCCTCGAGAAAACGGTCGATCTCCCGTTCGGCGTCGTCGAGGATCTGCGACCGCTTCTTGGAGTCGGTCTCGAGCCGACTCGTGGCGACGAGTGCCGTGGCCCGTCGGAACGGCGCCTCCTTCGCGAGGGCGGGGTAGGCGACCGCGTCGCGGGCGACACGATCGAGCACCCACAGCGAGACGTCCGGCATCTGCCGTTCGTCCAGCGCTTCGAGCAGGCGGCGCGTCACCGCCTCCTGGGTGCCGCCGCCGTTCTCCGCGGCACTCGGCAGCGTCGCCCACGTGACGGCGACCCACCAGGCCAGGCACGCCGCTCCCCTCATGCGGACGGGGCTGCCGAGGCTCCAGAGGCTAGCGATCATCGGGAAGGCAATCTGCTCGAGGTGGGACGATCACGACCCGGAATCATCGCCCGCTGCCACGGCATTGTGCGACTGACGCGGCGGACAGTCAAACCTGCCCGGTCGTCGACGAGGGGCGTACTCGGGGATGACGCCGAGAGCAGCCGCCGGCTGATCAACGACCGTGCCCGCTGCGGCCCGCCGCCGCCTCCTCCACCAGGGCATGCAACCTGCGGCCAACGGTGGTCATGTCGCCGCGATCCCGCCAGGCCGCCGCCATCTCGCGCAGCCCCTGCTGCGCGACGCGATCGGGCACGGCATGGACCGATCTCCCCGCCGATTCCCCGAGCCCGACGGCGAGCAGCAGTTCGCAGCCCCGGGCCGACGGAACACCGCTTTGGGCATCCTCCAGTTCGACCTCCGTGGCCGTCGCCACACGGTCGCCGCCCGCGTCGGTGCGGTGCGTGAGCCGTGCGGAGACACCCCTGACCATGCCGGACGGCATCCCCCGCGGCACCACCTCGTAGACCACCCGTGCGGACTCTCCCGCGTGGAGTTGGACGGAGCCACGCGCCGCCTCGGATCGGCCGAACGCCGACAGCGACTCCGGCACGGTCTGGCGATGCCCGACGAGACGGAACGCCGCCACGGTGGCGGGATCGAACCGCATCTCCAGCCGCGCATGCCACGCTGGAGAAGGCCGCCCCCCGCGGACCGCCTCGATGACGCGGCGGCGCACCGACACCGAATCGCTGAGCGTCCAACCGGGCACGACGGGCCCGTCCTCGGGCCCACCCTCCGGAATTCCGGACAAGAGCACGAACGCAGCGCCCCCGCCGACCGGTTCGCCCCGGGCTGCCGCCTCGCGCCAAGCCAGCAGCGCGGCGCGGCCCGGGCCGAGGCACCGCTCCGCCTGCTCCACGTGGGCGACGACGATGAGTCGCGGCCCGCCTGCCGTCCGCGACGGGCGTTGTTCCGCGAGCGCGATCGCCGCATCCAGATCGGCCGTTCCGCGTGGCACCTCGGCCTCGAGTTCCACCGCCAGGGCGGCGATGTCGTCGGCCCCGGCGCGGATCGCGGCGACGCGCGGCCGTGGCTCGG
>RFUD01000463.1 GCA_009923125.1 Planctomycetia bacterium | reverse complement strand
TTGGGCCAGTGGCTCCAGTATTGGTTGCGAAACCTTGCGGACCTGTTGGGCCAGTAAAACCAGTGGCACCTGTTAGTGTTGCACTAGAACCTTGAGGACCTGTTACTCCTGTTGGGCCAGTAAATCCAGTGAACCCTTGTGGACCTGTTCGGCCAGTATAACCAGTTGTTCCATTATACCCTTGAGATCCTGTAAATCCTTGAGGTCCTCGTGGCCCCTTATCGTTACGACAATTATTATTACAATTGTCATTAGTTTGACAATTTAGTTCCTTGCTAGAATCTTTTTTTGACCCTAAATAATCAGAATATCTTTTATAATAATTGGAACTTTCCAAAGAATTCTTTGATGTCATTATATAAATTGTATAAATAATATTATTTATATAAAAAAATCCCAGGGTATTTATACATTTTTAGGTATTGTATACTAAAATTCAAATAGACGCCTTAGTTGCCGTCCCATTTGAAATGTTCGCCAGCTTAAACAAAAAAGTTTTATTTACACCATTGAATATTTCATGCCGCCCTCTGGGCCGGCATTAAAATATTTATCGGTCATTCACCACGAACAATCTGAATCCGCAGGTGCTGTTTTAATTCTTCGTTGGTTTAAATAAAAAGGATTTCATGCCAGCTAGGTACGCTATGATCACCGGTGATATTAGATTATCTCCAAATAATGAATTTGAGGTAAAGGGTTTAACAAATGAAGATAATAAAGCTGGTAACAAGATTAAAGTAATATTAATTTCTAAATCAGGTACGGAAGGTATTGATTTTAAATTTATAAGACAAGTTCATATTTTGGAACCTTTTGTTTCAAGAATATTTTTAATATTCAATATTTCGTTTTCTAAAATGGTATTTTTATTTTTCATATTTTTTATTTCGTTTATCAAAATTGGAATCAACCCAATATAATTAACGGATTGAATTTCTGCACCATCTTTTTCTCCAATAACTAATTCAGGATAAATTTCTTGCAATTCATGCGCAATTAGACCAAAGTCTTGTTTTTTGGTTTGTTTATTGATGTAGGTAACTGGATTTAAGTAATCTACTTTAAATTTATTATCAAATGTTTTTACATTTTCTTTAATACGATAATCGGAATTTATAATAAAAGATTGTGCTTTAATGGAACCAGTTGCAAATATTTGGTTCGCATAAATATTATTCCAAAATAAATTACCAGAAGGAGTTGTACCACTAAAACCTAGATTGAATGTGTTATTTAAAGATGGTATAATATTATAATTAGAATATAAACTACCACTATTTACTGGATTAGTATTACTAGTTGATAAAAAAGTGAAACCAGTAGATCCTTGTACACCTGTTGGTCCAGTAAATCCTGTTAATCCTTGTAAACCTTGTGCACCTTGCGGACCTGTTACTCCTTGTGGACCTGTTGGGCCAGTAAATCCTGTTGGACCTGTTCGGCCAGTGGCTCCAGTATTGGTTGCGAAACCTTGCGGACCTGTTACTCCTGTTGGACCTGTTACTCCTGTTGGACCTATTTGGCCAGTGGCTCCAGTATTGGTTGCGAAACCTTGCGGACCTGTTACTCCTGTTGGACCTGTTCGGCCAGTGGCTCCAGTATTGGTTGCGAAACCTTGCGGACCTGTTACTCCTGTTGGACCTATTGGGCCAGTGGCTCCAGTATTGGTTGCGAAACCTTGCGGACCTGTTGGTCCAGTAAATCCTGTGAATGCTTGCGGACCTGTTACTCCTGTTGGGCCGGTAAAACCAGTAGAACCTTCTACTCCTGTTGGGCCAGTAAATCCTGTGAATCCTTGTGGACCTGTTGGGCCAGTAAAACCAGTTGATCCCTGGAGACCAGTTGGACCAGTGAAACCTGTAAACCCTTCACTACCTGTTGGGCCGGTAAATCCTGTGAATCCTTGCGGACCTGTTGGCCCGGTGAAACCAGTAGAACCTTGTACTCCTGTTGGGCCAGTAAATCCTGTGAATCCTTGTGGACCTGTTGGGCCAGTAAA
>RFUD01000462.1 GCA_009923125.1 Planctomycetia bacterium | reverse complement strand
GCTGCGCGATCCGGCGCTGCTCCGGCAGGCCGTGCTGCTCCGGGAGATTCTCGATCGTCCCATCGAACGCTGGTGACCGCCGGGCGCGGCACCGGCCGCTGGCGCCGCGATGCCGTCATGTACAGCATTCCCAGTCTGCCCGGATCACCTCGCGGCGGGGGGGTGGGCGGCCAGGCAGACCCGCTTTCACGGCTCGTGACAGCGGAAAAAATCGCGGCTTGAGCGGCCGGGGCGGGTGGTCTACAAGACGAGCAATCGGGCCTGCTTCAGGCGGTCCTGTCACAGCGCGTAGACGAGGAGGCCCAAGCCTCGTCTACGCGCCTGTGAGGGGCGTGTCGACGAGGCATGTCGCCCAGGCGTGTATCCACGGACGGATTCGCCGCACATGACGACTCGTCGCCAGAGACTCCAGAGTCTGATGCCGCATTGGATGGCGTTCCTGCTCGCGGCAGGCGCCGCCGCGGACATCGCCGGCGCCGAGGAACATGTGGCGCCCGCTGCCGTGCACCACCAGCATGACCAGCATGACCCGCGAGGCATGGAGCCGCGGCTGCTGCCGGCGACGGTCCGGGTGGCGGCGGACCGCTCCTACCTCCGGGCCGGGCCGGGCGACGACTTCTATCCCACCGAACTCCTGCCGCGGAACGCCGAGGTGGAGGTGTGGGCGTTCGACGCCTCCGGGTACGGGGCCGTGCGGCCGGTCGCCGGCAGCTTCAGTTGGATCCGTGCCGCCGACGTGGACGACGAGTCGCGCCTGGAAGACGGCGGGTCGGGCAGCCACGATGGTCGCATCGGGGTGGTCGTCGCCGACGGCGCGGTGGCGCGGATCGGATCGCAGCTGAACGATCTCCGCCACGTGGCCCAGGTACGGCTGGAAGCGGGTGAGCGGGTGCGCATCCTCGAGGAGGTGCGGGTCGATGCGGGGCGGCATGCCGGCCTGTGGGTGCGGATCGAGCCGCCGGCGGGTGAATTTCGTTGGGTGCGGCTTGCGGACCTCGCACTGCCGCCGGAACTGGCCGTGCACGTCCCGCGCTCGGCGGCGGACGAGGCGACGGCGGCCGAGTCCTTGACGGCCCTCAAGGAGGCCGGGGCGGCCGTGGCATCGGCCGTCGAGCAGGTGCGCGAGGCCGCCACCGCCGATCCGGCACTGACGCCCTCCGCCCCGCCGACGCTGGAGTCGGTGCCCGGACAGAATGGCCTGTTCGGCGGTTGGCTGCCGATGGGCAACGGCATCCTCGACGCCACCCGGCGGCCCGCGGCCGTGGCCGTCGGCAGCGGCGGAGGCGTCGCCGCCACGGATGAACTCGCCGACATCGACCTCGCACTGTCGCTGGCGGTCACGGGGCCCCCGGAGCAGATGAATTTGACGCAGATTCGCGAGCGACTGCGGGTCGCCGCGGCGAAGACGACATCGCAGTCGGATCGGCTGCGGGCCGAGGCGATCGACGCCCGGTTGACGCGGTTCGAGGCGATCCACGGCAAGTATCAGGCGCTCGCCGCGGTGCCCACGGATGCGTCCCCGTTGCGTCTGGGGAGCATGTGGTCGAGCCTGTCGGCGATCGGCGCGCGGCCCATCCGACCGGGCGTGATGCCGGGCGGCGCGCCGGCCGACGGGCAGCCCACGTGGACGCCGCCGTCGACGATGGAGACCACCGGCCGGCTGGCGACGGTCGTCTCGCGGCGGCCCGACGCGCCCCGCTGGGCCATCGTGGACGAGCACAACGCGGTGCTCGCATTCGTCACGCCGCAGTCCGGAGTCAACCTCGCGCCGCTCGTCGGCCAGCAGGTGTCGGTGCGCGGCGCGCAGGGCTACATGCCCGAGTACAAGCGGCCGTACCTCGTCGCCTCCGAGGCCCGCCCCCGGCTCGCGGCGGCGCCCCAGGCCGACGGCGAACTGACCCGCTGACCGCCGCCGCCGGCTTCTGGCCAATCTTGTTCGGCACGGCGCAGGCGGGACGGATGAATCGGCGTCGTGCGTGGCTCGGGGCCGCCAATGCCCCATCGCCGGA
>RFUD01000461.1 GCA_009923125.1 Planctomycetia bacterium | reverse complement strand
CGGGGGCCGCTTCGGGTTGCCTTCCCGTCGGGGATCGCTACATTTCTCGCCCGGGGGCCGCGGGGCTTTCTCCTCCTCATTCGCTCGGAGTCATCCACCATGTCGATGATGGGTCAGGACCAAGCGTCGGCGCTCAAGTCGTTGTCGCCGCTCGAAGCCATTCGTGCCTGGATCGGCGATGAAGCCGGCCAGTGCGACCGTTCGGCGCTGTCGTCGGCCATCCAACGGGATCGCCGGATCGAACTCGACGACGACGAGATTTCCTACCTCGTCGAGGACGGCATCGAAGGCGGACTGGACGCCCGGGCGGTGCTCGAGCGGCTGTTGACCGCCAGCGGCGGAGGTCAGACGCTCGGGCTGTCGAGCCAACCTGATCTCTGAAATCTCTGACGTCCCGCACCCGGCTTCCCGCCCCCCGCATACCAACTGTCCGCCGCCCCCGCGATCGGGCCCCCGCGATGCTTCCCGACGATCGTGCTTGGCGGCGTCCGAACCGTGCGGTATCTCTACGCGTAGAGGTTTCGGATCGCTGCCCAGTCGGTCCGACCCCCGCGCCGGCGGCGCTCCCGGAGGCAGAATGATGTCGTTGAGGCGGTCTTCACCACGGGGTCGGATCAAGCCGCTTTTGCAGGCGTCGCGCGGGAGGCAGATCGAGTCGCTCGAACCGCGGTTGGCGCTCGCCGTCACCGTGGTCGATCCTCTGGCCGACATCTCGGTCCCGTTCGCGGCGACGTCCCAGACGCTGTCGATTGCCGGTCGATTCGACGACACCGCCGTCACCGGCACGCTCGTGCAGTTCTCCACGAACGCCGCCGCACCCGACGACCGTGTGTTCGTCGAGCTGTTCGATCGTCCGGGGGCGGGACGGACGCGGACGACGCCGCAGACCGTGGCCAACTTCCTCGGCTACGTGGACCGTGGCGACTACGCCGACACGATCATCCATCGCAGCGTTCCGGGGTTCGTCGTGCAGGGAGGTGGGTTCCGCGCCCCGACCGTCGCGTCGAACCAGGCCGGTGGCGCACCGACATCGATTCCCGCACAGCCGGCGGTCGTCAATGAGCCCGGCAACACGAACGTGCGCGGCACGATCGCGATGGCGAAACTGGGCGATGATCCCAACAGCGCCACCAATCAGTGGTTCTTCAACCTTGCCAACAACGCCTCGAACCTCGACCGCCAGAACGGCGGCTTCACGGCGTTCGGCCGGGTGCTCGGCTCGGGGATGGCCGCCGTCGATGCCCTGGCCGCCGTGCCGCGGTTCAACTTCGGCGGCGTGTTCAGCGACCTGCCGCTCCGCGACGTGCCGAACCCGATTCCAGATCCCCTGGTGATCCAGCCCGGGCAGTACGTCTCGTTTCCCTCGATCCGCCGGGTCGGCGAGATCGTCTACTCGGTGACCAGCAGCGATGCCAGCCTCGTCGCGGCGAGCTTCGTTGCCGACGTGGCCGGTACCACCCTGCGGCTCGATCATGCCGCCGGCCGCTCCGGCAGCGCCGTGATCACGGTCCGGGCGGCGTCGGTCTTCGACCCGGCCGACTTCAGCGAGGACCAGTTCACCGTCGTCCGTCAGCCGCCGTCGGGCCCCGGAACGCCGTTTGGGCTCGTGGCGCTGCCGGGCAGCGGGTTCGTGAACCTGTCGTGGTCGGCGCCGGGCTCGGCCGGCGACGCAACGCTCACCGACTACGTGGTGGAGTCGAGCCGCGACGGAGGGGCCACGTGGACCACGTTCGCCGACGCCGTGTCGGCGACCACGGCGGCCACCATCACGGGCCTGACCAATGGGACGGGCTATCTGTTCCGGGTGGCGGCGGTCTCGGCCGTCGGCACCGGGAACTACTCGCCCGTGTCCGCCGCCGTCGTGCCGCGCAGCGTGTTCGTCGTCGGCACGGAGATCGGCACGCGGACCGCGGGCGTCGTGCGGCTCGTCGACGGCGCGACCGGCACGGTGCTCGCCGAGACGGTTCCGTTCGAGCGGTCGTTCCGCGGCGGCTCGCGCGTCGCCCTCG
>RFUD01000047.1 GCA_009923125.1 Planctomycetia bacterium | reverse complement strand
GCCAGCGCGGCGGCGAGTTGGTCCGCCGAACGCAGCGGGACGCCATCGATCGCCAGCAATTGATCGTCGCGCTCGATGCCGCAGCGGGCGGCGGGGCCGGCCGCGGCGACGTCGACGACCACCAGCCGCCCCGTCACCACCTTGTCGTCCACCGTGAGTCCGATCCAGCCGTTGCCGGCCGCCGACCCCGCGACCGACCCGCGCGGCGGCGCGGCGTCCGGCTCGGCTGCCGGTGGTTGTGCGGGGAACCGCCGCTCCGGCAACGGCAACGGCTCCCCGATCGAGATTTCAGCCGGCTGAAAGGCCGGTGGCGCCGAGTCCTCGGCCCGGACGATGTTTCCGGGTTCCGGCAGGCCCGGCCGAGCGCAGACGATCACGACAGCGAGCGCGAACGAGCGACGATGGCGACAGTGGCAGAGCGTCATGGGACCACTGATTCCGGGATGCGCAGGCGACGGCCGGACTCCCCGACCGCGACCTTCCATCAATGGTCAACGAGTATAGCGAGTGCTCCAAAACGTCTCCCGCCCATGCTCCGCTGCCATGGTTTGACAGCACTGCAAGCACTCCTATACTCGCGCCGTTCCGGTCCCCGGAACCAGTCACGGAACGACGCGGGAATTCTCACGGACATGAGCAGACGCCGGGTGCATCACGTTGCCACGGCGCAGCAACCGGCCGCGAAATCGGCCCCCGATGACAGCCCGCCCGATCTCGCTGCGGCTTTCTGGGCTGTGCTGCGGGATCGGATCGGTGCGGAGCGACATGCCGTCTGGTTCGGCGACGTCCCGCGGGCCGGCCTGCTCGTCGATCGTGCCTCCAACGCGGTGGCGGTGACGCTCGAGGTGGGTGACGGCCGCACGCACGACTGGCTACGGAAGATGTTCAAGGATGACATCGAGGCGGCGGTTCGGCAGGTCGTGGGCGCGGATCGGGCGGTGGACATCATCTGGCAGGCCGCCGCGGCGATGCCGCCCGAACCCGAGGCGGCAACCGAACCCGAGCACGCGGTGCCGGGACCAGCGACCGCCCGCCGCCGCCCGCCGTCGGCCCGGCCTCGCGCCCGCTCCACCCCCGCGGCGCCGGTGGCCGGTCCGGAAGCGAGGCCCGCGTGCCGCCAGGGTCCGACGCTCGAGACGTTCGTCGTCGGTCCGGCCAACCGCATGGCCCACGCCGCCGTCGAACTGGCCGGGGCCCGTCCCGGCGAGATGTCGCCGCTCGTCCTGCATGGGCCCAGCGGCACCGGCAAAACGCACCTCCTCGAGGGCATCTGCGACCGCTTCCGCACCCTCCACCCCCGGGCCTCGGCCGTCTACCTGTCGGCCGAGCAGTTCACCACCACGTTCCTGCAGTCGCTCCACGGCACCGGCCTGCCGGGATTTCGTCGCACCTGCCGCGGCGCCGACCTGCTGGCCATCGACGACCTGCAGTTTTTCGTGGGCAAGCGGGCCACGATCGTCGAACTCCAGCAGACGATCGACGTGCTGCAGCGGCAGGGGCGGCAGCTGGTGTTCGCCTGCGACCGCGAGCCGGAGACACTCGTGGATCTCGGCCCCGACCTGCTCGTGCGGCTGCGGGGAGGCATGACCGCGCGGCTGTTGCCGCCCGACGAGGCGGTGCGTCGCGGGATCATCGAGTCGATCGCGTCCCGACGCGGCCTCGCGATCCCCGCCGACGTCGTGCAGTACGTCGCCGCCCGGATGACGCGTCACTCGCGCGAGCTTGCGGGGGCGGTCAACCGCCTCGAAGCCACGAGCCACATGCTCGGCCTGCCGATCTCCCTTGCCATGGCGGAGGAGGCGCTGGCCGACCTCGTGCGGGCCAGCGCCCGCAGCGTGCGACTGGCCGACATCGAGCGGGCCGTGTGCACCGCCTTCGGCATCGAGTCGGGCGCGCTCAAGACGGCCCAGCGCGGCAAGAAGGTCAATCATCCGCGGATGCTGGCGATGTTCCTCGCCCGCAAGCACACGCCCGCACCGCTGACCGAGATCGGCAGCTACTTCGGTCGTCGCAGCCACTCGACGGTGCTCTCCGCCCAGAAGGCGGTGGACGAGTGGGTGGCGAGCAACGCCCGGATCACGCTCGCCGACTCGACCTGGGACGTCGCCGACGCGATCCGTCGCGTCGAGGAAACCCTCCGCGCGGGCTGATTGCGTCGACGCGAGCAATCCGGCTCGGGGTCACCCCGTACCGTTTCGCCGGACGTTCGTTGCGCCCATCCTGCCAATCCTGTTCGGCACGGCACTTGCCGTACTGTGGGGCAAGCGTCTCGCTTGCCGTACGACAGGCTCCAGCCTGTCATGCTTTCCGTCAACGCGCCCAACCCGGCTCGGGGTCACCCCGTACCGTTTCGCCGGACGTTCGTTGCGCCCATCCTGGGCTTCACTCACTCGGATGTGCCTGCGCTTCGCCATCCTGGCTCCGCTGGTCACATACGCCGGCTCCACGGTAGGGGTGACCCCGAGCCTCCCTCTTTCAGTTGAGAAGGCTCGGGGCTGCCGGTGCCCCGTCGCGGGGCTCTGGGAGCAAGCGCAGCCAGGATGGCGAAGCGCAGCGGACAGGCAGAGAGCGGTGGCCACGATGGCCACCGCGAACGTCCGGCGATGGGACATTGGCGGCCCCGAGCCGGCGCGATCAACAAAGCAAACGTCCGGCGATGGGACACGGGGAGCCCGAAGCCGGCTTGTGCGGGCGACCGCGGGCCGAGGTCTCTTTCAACGACGTTCCTGCAGCCGCTCTTCGAGGCTCGCCTTATAACGAACGCTCGATTCGGGGCCGCTGAAGCCGACGACGCGGCGATCGACGCCGGTCGAGCGGCGCAGGAGGCGGCCGCGGGCCACGTCGAACTCGATCTCGCCGTCCCAGATGCGCTCCAGCAGCCTGGCCTCGAGCCGCGGATCGTCGATCGGCGTGAGCACGGTCGTGTCCACGCGGATCGTCGCCACTCCGTCGCGGACGCTTTCCACGCGGTAGCGCAGTCGGGTCTTCACGGCCCTGCGCGGGCCGTTCGGCACCTCGACGACCACCTCCTGCGGCACCGTCCATTCGGTGCCCACGGTCGCCGGCTCGTCGGGCAGCGGCACGACCATCAGGTCGCCGGTGTTGGAGGGGGACGTCGGCCTGAGGTCGCGCCGCTCGAGCACGCGGCCGGTCGGGTCCACGACCACGCGCGAGAGCGGCACGCCGAGGCTCTGCCGCACCGCCTCGTAGTCGGGCGGCGCCGGGCCGGGGTCGCGGCTGCTCCACCGCGTCTCCCCCTTGTCGCTCGTCCGCGACGTCATGGTGACGTCGCCCACCGAGTGCTCGATGGTCGCCCGACCGTCGTCATCGACCGCCACGATCGTCCAGATCTTCGTCGAATCGGTCGCCGTCTCGACGGTCTGGCGGGCCGCGCCGATCGTCGTCTCCGTGACCGCGCGGTGGCCCACGTCCATCGCGATCCTCTCGCCGGGCGTGAACCGGTAGCGGAGCAGGGGGGCCTCGTCGCCGACCGCGGCTGCGCACGCGAGCATCACCGCCGCGACGAGAAAGCCCACGGACCGCATCATGGCGTCGCGGGGCTCGCCGCGGTGCGGCCGCCCGCCCCACGGAGTCCGCCGCCCCACTCGAGCTTGTCCCGCAGTGTGCGGTAGTAGCCGTGCTCCACGGTCTCGACGAGCGCGAACCGCGGCTCGGCGCGGCGGATCGAGATCCGGTCGCCCGGCATGAGTCCCGTCACGACGCGGCCGTCCACGACGCAGGCGGAGCCTGCGTTCGGCCGGGGCACCACGAGTTCGTAGCCGCGGTGGGCCGAATCGACGACGGTCCGGTTGGTGAGCGTGTGCGGATTCAACGGCGTGAACACGAAGGCGTCGAGGTCCTTCCGCACGATCGGTCCGCCCGCCGACAGGTTGTAGGCGGTGGAGCCGACGGGCGTGCTGACGATCAGGCCGTCGGCCCGGTAGGTGGTGGCGAGTTCACCATCGACGTGCAGGGCGATCTCGATCATCGAGAACGGCGGGCCGGCGAGGAGCGAGGTCTCGTTGAGGCCGAGCTCGCGCTGCACGACCGTCCCGCCGCGCAGCACGACGCACTCGAACATCATGTGGTCGATGGCCTGGAATCTCCCCGCCGCGACCGCCGCGAGGGCCGACTCGGCCTCGGCCGGGGCACAGGTGGCCAGGAATCCGAGCGTGCCGAGATTGATGCCCAGCACCGGCACCTGGTGGTATCCCATCCAGCGTGCCGTCCGCAGGATGGAGCCGTCGCCGCCCAGGACCACGACCAGATCAACGCCCGGCCCGGTCTCCGCCGCGAACCCGCCCGGGCCCCAGTCCTCCCGCCGCGCGAACCGAATGCGGGGCAGGTGGCCGGCGTCCGCGAGGAACCGCTCGACGCGTCGGCCCTCGGCCTCGACCTCCGGCAGTTCGGCCGGCCCCACGATCACGATGCGCAGCCCCCCGGCCGCAGGCCTGCCCGGCTTCAG
Organism: Planctomycetia bacterium; assembly: GCA_009923125.1. Classification (GTDB taxonomy): domain Bacteria; phylum Planctomycetota; class Planctomycetia; order Pirellulales; family UBA1268; genus RGVT01. Next base: position 6,285 of record RFUD01000047.1, on the reverse strand, counting down.
GCATGCACCGGGCGGGGGAGGCGAAGCGGCCATGGTCAACGACCGTCGGTGGGAGCCGCGTGCGACAGCGGCCGCGACGCCCGGGCAAGGGAACGGCAGGTGGCGGCGATGCCGGCCGCATCGAGCCCGAGATCCGCGAGCAGTTCGCCCCGCTCCCCGTGCTCCACGAACCGGTCGGGAAGCCCCAGCCGCACGATCGGCCCGGCCTGCAACCGCGCGTCGCTCACCGCCTCGAGCACGGCGCTGCCGAAGCCCGTCGGCAGGGCGTTCTCCTCCACGGTCACCACCCACGGCGCCGCCTCGATCCGCTCCAGCAGGGACTTCGTGTCGAGCGGCTTCACGAACCGCGCGTTGACGACGCCGATCTCCAGCCCTTCGTCGCGCAGGAGCCGCCCCGCCTCGAGGGCCGCCCCGAGGAGCGTGCCGCAGGCCAGGATCAGCCCGTCGCCCCCGTCCACGAGCGGCTCGCACCGCCCCGCCTCGATCGGCGTCCGCGGGTCCGCGTGCCGTTCCACGACCGTCTTGGGGTAGCGGATCGCCACCGGGCCGGGCTGCTCGAGGGCCCAGTCGAGCATCGCCACGAGATCGTGCTCGTCGCCCGGGGCCAGCACCGCCATGTTGGGAAACAGCCGCAGGTAGCCGAGGTCGAAGGCGCCGTGGTGCGTGGGGCCGTCGGGACCGGTGAGCCCCGCCCGGTCGAGCATGAACACGACCGGCAGGTTCTGCAGGCAGACCTCCTGGAAGATCTGGTCGAACGACCGCTGCAGGAACGTGCTGTAGATGTCCACGATCGGGCGACAGCCCACCTTCGCCTGGCCCGCCGCGAACGCCACGGCGTGCGATTCGCAGATGCCGACGTCGAAGAACCGATCGGGAAACTCCTCGCGCACCGGCTCGAGCTTGTTGCCCTGGCACATGGCGGCCGTGAGCACCGTGACCCTGGGGTCGCGCCGCAGGCAGGCCCCGATGGCCGCGCTCGCCACGTCGGTGTAGGCCTTCGCGGACGACTTCTTGATCGACACGATGCAATCGTCGTCGTCGCACTCGAACGGGGCCGGCGTGTGGAAGAACACCGGGTCGGCCTCCGCGGGCTTGAAGCCGTGCCCCTTCTCCGTGAGCACGTGCAGGAGCACCGGGCCCTCCTCGTCCTTCACCAGTTCGAGGTAGCGCACGAGGTTCGCCAGCGAGTGCCCCTCGACCGGGCCGAAGTAGCGGACGCCGAGGGCCTCGAACAGCATGCCGCCGTGGAGCGTCGCCTTGAGCGAGTCCTTCGCCTTGCCGAGCATCCGCTCCATCTGCTCGCCCACCATCGGCACGCCCTTGATGAGCTCGCCGGCCTGCTGCTTGAGGCCGCGGTACCAGGGGTTGGTGCGGACGGTGTCGAGGTATTCGGCGAGGGCGCCCACCCGCGGGCAGATCGACATCTTGTTGTCGTTGAGGATCACGAGCAGCCGCTTCTTGAGGAAGCCGGCGTTGTTGAGCGCCTCGAACACGATGCCGGAGGGGAGGGCGCCGTCGCCGATCACCGCGACCGAGTGCCTGTCACCCTGGCCGAGCAGGTCGTCGCCGCTGGCCAGGCCGAGCGCGGTCGAGACGCTCGAGCCGGCGTGCCCGGTCATGAACAGGTCGTAGGGGCTCTCGTCCGGATTGGGGTAGCCCATCAGGCCCCCCTTGGTGCGGATCGTGCCGAATCGGCCGAACCGGCCGGTGATCAGCTTGTGGGGATAGATCTGGTGCCCCGTGTCCCAGATCAGGCGGTCGCGGCTGAAGTCGAAGACGCGGTGCAGCGCCAGGCAGAGTTCGACCACCCCGAGGTTCGAGGCGAAGTGCGCGGTGCGGGTCGCCGCCACCTCCGTCAGGGCCCGGCGCATCTCCGCCGCGAGCTGCTCCAGTTGCTCGAGCGACAGCCCGACGAGATCGCGCGGCGAGAGGATCGTGGGAAGGATTTCGGCCATGGCTGATGTGCGTCCTGTGCGACGGTCCGGGCCTCAATGATCGCGGGCGACGATCCAGTGTGCCAGAGCGTCGAGCGCCGCGGCCCGGCCGCCGAACCCGGCGACGGCCGCCGCCGCCTCGGCGGCCAGCGCCCGGGCCCGGGCCCGGCTGGCGTCGAGGCCCACGATCGTCGGAAACGTGAGCTTGCCCCGGTCCGCGTCCTTGCCGACACGCTTGCCCATCGTCAACTCGTCGCCGGTGGCGTCGAGGATGTCGTCGGCGATCTGGAACGCCAGCCCGAAGGCCCGGCCGTAGGCCGCGAGCCGCGCGAGGTCGTCCGGCGTGGCGTCGGCGGCGAGGCCGCCGAGTTCCAGCGCCGCGCTGAACAGGGCTCCGGTCTTGCGGCGGTGGATGCGCTCGAGCCACGCCACCTGGTCCGCGGGCGGCGACGCCGACATGTCCGGGATCCAGCCGCGCTCCGCGGCGAGGTCGTCGGCCTGTCCGCCGACGAGCGCCTCCGGGCCGGCCGCGCGGGCGAGCGCCAGGCAGCCGCGGGCCGCCGCCGCCGCCGGCAGATCGCGGGCGAGCGTCTCGAACGCCAGTGCCTGCAGGGCGTCGCCGCAGAGGATCGCCGTCGCCTCGTCGAAGGCCCGATGGCAGGTGGGCCGACCCCGCCGCAGGTCGTCGTTGTCCATCGCCGGCAGGTCGTCGTGCACCAGCGAATAGGCGTGGATCATCTCCACGGCCACCGCCGCCCCGGCGGCCTGATCCCACTCGCCGCCACAGGCCTCCGCGGCCCACAGCACGATGGCCGGCCGCAGCCGCTTGCCCGGCGCGAGCAGGGCATGCCGCATGGCCGCCACGAGCCGCGGCGCCGCCTCGCCCGAGAGCTCGAGCGCCGCCGCCAGTCGCGGCTCGACGAACACCCGCACGTCGTCGAGCGAACGCGTGATCGAATCGGCCGTGGGAACCGACATGAGGGGCCCGAAAACGGAGGAAGGGCTGCCGGGCGCGGAGAGGCCTGGGGACGCCGGGCAGCCTGCCATGATCGGGCCCCAGAGAGGACGAAAGCCCTTGAAGTCTAGGCGTCGCCGCCCGCCTCGTCCATCCCGGGGAGCGTGGGTGGGGCGGCCGTCCTCCGCGGTGCCGCGCTCCGCGATGCGGGTCTGCGTCCGACCTTCTCGGCGTCTGCCTTCGGTGCCGCGTCGGGCGCCGCGTCGCCGAACGGCGCGGTGGTGGGCCGGCCTTCGTCATCCACCGCCGTCAGCAGCCGGATGCGCTCCTCGGCGCGCGAGAGTTCGTCGTGCAGGCCGCGCAGGATCGTCACGCCGCGCTCGTAGGCCGCGATCGATTCGGTGAGCCCGAGCCCGCCTCCCTCGAGCCGATTGACGAGCTCGGCAAGTTGGGCGAGCCCGTCCTCGAACGAAGGCGAGGGGGATGACGGTGACTCTGCGGGCGCGTGGTCGCACGGCGGTTCAGCGCGCGGCGGCATGGGAGGGGATCCTTTCCTGGGGAACGATCGGGAGCCTGTCGATGGCGGTGACGGTGCTCGCCAGCCGGCCGTCCGCGAGCTGGGTGACGATGGTCGCGCCGGAAGCGGTCGCGTCCACCGAGGTGAGCGGCGCGGTCGAGCCTTCGACCGTCGTCACCGAGTAGCCGCGGGCGAGGAGCTTGAGCGGGCTGCCGGCGTCGAGCCTGGCCGCCCCGGCCCGCAGCCGCTCTTGCGCGCGATCGACGGCCACCCGGACGAGCCGCTCGAGCCGGCCGGCCCGGTCGGCGACGAGTGCGCGGCGGTCGATCACGATCCGCGACGGATCGATGAGAATGCGGCTGCGGGCGTAGTGGCCAAGCCGCTCGCGGGCCGTCTCCACCCGCCGCGCGAGACCCGTGCGCATCCGTTCGGCGTGGCTCGCCAGCAGGCCCGCCACCTGCACGGCGTCGGGCGCGATCCGCACGGCCGCGTCGGTCGGCGTGAGGGCGCGCACGTCGGCGGCCAGGTCGCAGAGCGAGACGTCGATCTCGTGCCCCACGCCCGACACGACGGGCACCGGCGACGCCGCGACCGCCCGCACCAGCACCTCCTCGTTGAACGACCACAGATCCTCGAGGCTGCCGCCGCCGCGGATCAGGGCCACCACGTCGATCGCCGGCACCACCCGCCCGACCACCGCGAGGGCCGCGGCGAGTTCCTCCGCGGCGCCGGCCCCCTGGACCCGCGCCGGCACCACGAGCAGCTCGCAGCCGCGCCAGCGGCGGCGGAAGGTCTGGAGAAAATCGGCGATCGCGGCGCCGCTGGGGCTCGTCACGACCGCCACGCGCCTGGGAAAAGCCGGCAGCGGCCGTTTCCTCGCCGGCGCGAAGATTCCCTCGCTGTCGAGCGCGGCATGCAGCTTCCGCAGACGGGCCTCGAGCGTGCCGGTGCCCACCGCGTGGAGCCGGTCGATCGTGAGCTGGTAGCTGCCGCGCGGCGGATAGACCTCGAGTCGGCCGTGGCAGATCACCTCGAGGCCGTCGGCGGGCTCGATCGCCAGGGTCGGCACCGTTCCCCGCCAGACCACCGCCTTGAGCACGGCGCCATCGTCCTTGAGCGACAAGTACAGATGGCCCGACGACGCCCGCACCAGATTCGACACCTCGCCGGTCACCCAGACGTCGCCGAACGTCGTCTCCAGGGTCTGCTTGACGCGGGCAGTCACCTCTGAAACGCTCAAGGCCTCCGCGGGCCGGTCGTCGTCGGCATTTCGTCTGCGATCGCTCATCCGAGGAAGTCTATCAATTCCAGGGCACCCTCCCCGCATGGCCAGCGCCCCGTCGCCGTCGCCCGCCACCTCCGCCGGCCCGCCGCGCGGGGCGCTCGTGGTCGTGTTCCTCACGGTGTTCATCGACCTGCTCGGCTTCGGCATCGTGCTGCCGGTGATGCCGCGGCAGGCGGAGCCGTACCTCTCGGCGCTCGGCCTGTCGCCGGTGGCCGGCGGGATCGTGATCGGCCTGCTGTTCTCCGTGTTCTCGCTGATGCAGTTCCTGTTCAGTCCCGTGTGGGGGCGGCTCTCCGACCGCGTCGGCCGCCGGCCGATGCTGATCCTGAGCCTCGTGGGCTCGGTCGTGTTCTACGCGCTCTACGGGTATGCCGTGACGCTGGCTCCCGGGCAGGCGCGGCTGGCGCTCGGCCTGATGCTGCTGGCCCGCATCGGGGCCGGCATCGCCGGGGCGAGCGTGGGCACGGCGGCGGCCGTGATCGCCGACTGCACGACCCCCGAAAACCGCGCCCGCGGCATGGCGCTCATCGGGATCGCGTTCGGCGCCGGGTTCACGCTCGGGCCGCTGATCGCCTACTTCGGCTTGGCGCTGTTCGCCCGGCAGCCGTGGGGCGTGGGGGCGCTCGCCTCGCTGCTCTCTTCGGTGGCGCTCGTGATCGCGATCTTCGTGTTCCGGGAGACCCGACGTCCCGACGCGCACACGGCCAAGGAGTTCTTCAGCGTGTCCCGCACCGCCGGCGTGCTCGCCCTGCCGGCCGTCGGGGCCCTCGTGCTCACCTACTTCCTGTCGATCTTCGCGTTCGCCAACTTCGAGGCCACGCTCGCGCGGTTCACGAAGGAGGGCTTCGGGATGACCGACGACGACAACTTCCTCGTGTTCGCCGCCATCGGCGCCGTGCTGATGGTGGCGGGCGGCCTGTACCGACCCCTGGCGAAGCGGCTGCCCGAAACGCGGCTCTTGACCGTGGGATTGGGCATGCTGATCGTCGGCCTCGCCGCGATCGGCGGCGTGGCCTGGCTCGTGCACCGCGATCTGACGGGCGGCGGCGCCGTCTCCCCCGCGCTGCGCTGGATGTTCTATGCGGCGTCGGCCGCCGCCGTCGCCGGCTTCGCATTCGTGAATCCCTCGGTCTCGGCCCTGATCTCGAAGCGGGCCGATCCGACGCGGCAGGGGGAGGTGCTCGGCGTGAACCAGTCGTTCGCGTCGCTGGGCCGGATCCTCGGGCCGTTCGCCGGGTCGCTGCTGTTCGCGGTCCACCCCTCGCGCACGCTGCCCTACGCCGTCGCCGTGGCCACGCTCCTGTTCGTGGCCACGCTCGTGCCGCGGATCGCGGCGGGCGAGGGGCGGTCGTGATGCCGCGGGTGCCGCTGCCGGTCGTGCGGCCGCCCGACGCGCCGCTCGCACCGCGCGGCGACGTCGTCGCGCGGCTGCCGTCGGCCTGCGGCGTGGTGGTCGTGGGGCACGGCACGGCCGACCCCGTCGGGGCGGAGGAGACGCGGACGGTCGGCCGCCTGCTGGCGGCGCTGCTGCCCGGCGTGGCGGTGGAGGTGGGGTTTCTCGAGGTGATCGAGCCGTCGATCGGTGACGCGCTGG
>RFUD01000460.1 GCA_009923125.1 Planctomycetia bacterium | reverse complement strand
GCTTCTGGCTCTCGACCAACGGCGGCAGCACGAGCCTGATCCTCAACTACGCTCCGTCGGCCACCTACAACCTCTCGGCGGCGGCGAGTGCCACGGCGATTCGTGTCGGCGGCACCTCGACGATCACGGCCACCGTGACGAGCAGCACGACCGCGCTCACGAATCCCGATACGATGTCGTATGCCGGCCTCACCCTCTCGGGCAGCGCGGGTGCGCTCTCGAGCACGAGCGGCACGCTCGCGCCAGGCATTTCCAGCAGCGGCAATGCGGCGTTCATCCCGGTGTCCAGCGGCACGTACACGTTCAGCCCATCGATTGCATCCGCCACGAACGTCAACCTCGCCACGAACGCCAACGCCGGCACGACCTCGGGCGTGACAGTGACCGCGTGGAACGCCGCCGCAGCGAACTCGATTTCGGGCACGGTCAACCTCGGCACCGTGCTCAAGGGCACGTCGCTCTCGCAAGCCTTGAGCATCACGAACACCGCGCCTGCCGACGGCTACTCGGAAAAGCTCGACGCCGCCTTCGGCACGCTCACGGGATTTGCAACGACGAATGGCGGCTCGATCAGCCTGCTCGCGGCCGGGGGAACCAACGCCTCTCACGGCCGGCGGCAAGACGGGATCGGTGCAGGTGAACTTCACGTCGAATGGCGCCGGCACGAGCGGCCTCGGCACGCTGTCACTCGCCCCGCAGACGGTGAACCTCACCGCCACGGTGCTCGACCCCGCGACGGCGCTCCTCGTGGGCGGATCGACCTCGGGCTCCAACTGGCTCGTCAATCTCGGTGAATTCAACCAGGGCTCCGGCACGAGCAGCCCGCTGTCGTTCGGCATCTCGAACCTGCTGCAGACGGCCGGCTTCACGGCCGACCTGGCCCTGGCCACGTTTGCGAACCCGACGAGTTCCGGGGCGATTTTTACCGACCTCACGGGCACGTCGTCTTTCGCAACGCTCGCCCCGGGTGGCACGAACTCGTATTCCGCCTGGATGTCGCTGTCCACGACCGGCACGTTCACGAACGTCTACAACCTGTCGTTCATCAGTTCCAAGAACGGCACGAGCCTCGGTGGGACGCCGCAGAACGTCACGCTCACCGTCACGGGCGTGATCATCGTGCCCGAGCCGGCGGCGCTCGGCTTGGCGGGAATCGGCGTCTGGCTCGCCGGCTGCACGGCGTGGGCGCGACGGCGCAAAAGAGCGTTTCGCCAAGGCGGTGCATAGTCGCCGGGCGGGTCGAAGGCCGCCGGCCTGCGGCTGGCTTCGCTACGGCAGGCGAGCGACGATTCGCAGTGGGCCGCCGCTGCCGCCGGCGATTTTCATCGGGAGCGCGGCCAAGAACGCCCCCGTGTCGGGCAGCCGGTCGAGGGCCGCCACGTTCTCGAAGATCGGGATGTTCGCCCCACACAACGCGACGTGGGCACCGAACAGCGTCGAGGGCCCGTGGTCGATGCTCGCCGTATCGATGCCGATCGCCTTGATCCGCCGGTGCTCCACGAGCCATTTCGCGGCCAGCGGCGACACGCCCGGAAAGCGCAGCTTCGCCACGGCGGCGGGCCCGGTGGCGTCGGTGCCGAGATAGGCCGCCCGGTCGCCCCACTTCGCCGCCCAGCCGGTGCGCACGAGCACGATCACGTCGACGAGCTGCCGGCCGTGCGCGGCCTCCCAGGCCACGAGGTCGTCGGGCGTCACTTCATACGCCGGATCGGCGGCGCATTGCTTGGTGACGTCGATCACCACGGCGTCACCCACGAGTCGATCGACAGGAATCGCATCGCTCGTCTGGCCCGTGGCGGAAAAATGCCGCGGCGCGTCGAGGTGCGTGCCGCCGTGCTCGGCGGTCGTGAACCGGTTGGCGGCATAGTAGTAGCCCTTGGCCGTGGGGCCGTTGGTGCCGGCGTTGAACTCGAAGCCCTTTTCGGTGGGCCAGTAGATCGTGGCCGCGTCGAACGCGTGCGTGAGGTCGAGCCACGTGCCGGGCTCGGCGGCCGCGGCCGTCGCGAAGAG
>RFUD01000459.1 GCA_009923125.1 Planctomycetia bacterium | reverse complement strand
CGGGGACCGCGTGGCGAAATGGATCCGCACGACGCCCGTCGAGTCGCCGACGGCGAGCGCGTTGCCGCCGAACAGTCGTGCCACGGACGTCACCGTCGCGTCCCCGGGAGTCAGATCGGCGGACTCCATCAGCACGGGCGACTCCACGTCGCGAATCGCGTACCGCCGGCAGGATCCGTCGAGCGCGATCGCGAACAGTTGGTCGCCGAGTTCCGACACGCGGACGAACGCGGCCGCCGGCCCGGACGGCTCCGGCTCGACCGTCGCCCCCGACGACTCGGTCACGACCTCGTCGGTGAGCAGATTCCGTCGCGACGAGGAGGTCTCCACGCGCACGCGCCCGCGCGCATCGAGGGCCGCCACGAGCGGGCCCGACGGCCGCTGCGTCGAATCGACGTCGATCACCGGGGCGTCGAGCTTCCGGGAAGGCTCGGCGGCCAGGTCGACCACGGCCCGCACCCGGGCGTGGCGATCCTCCGCCGACCTCACGATGATGTCGTCACCGACCACCCGTGCCGCCCCGACGGCCAGCGATCCCAGGCCGGCCGGCAGGTCGGCGGCTGGCAGAAACTCCGACTCCAGCCCGATCCGGCCCGCACGGAACGAGCCGTCGGTGTACCCCACCACGGCCTGCAGCGTGCCCGGCTGCACCCGCAGCGCGGAGACGTCCTTCATCCGCTCGCCCAGCGGACGATCGAGCAGGGCCTTGCCATCCCGCACGGTGAACAGCCGCAGCCGCGGCTCCGCGCCATCCAGCGTCCAGCCGATCAGGCCCCCTTCGTCGCAGCCGAGCGCGCCGACCGCCTTCGCCGCCCGCTCGACCGTCGCCGACCGCAGGTAGTCGATCCGCGCCGTGCGAAACAGCGGCAACGCGACGGCGAGCAGAAACACCCCCACCAGCAGCACCGCGCCGATGGTGCCGATGCCGCCGAGGGTGATCAGCAGCCGCGCCACGACGTCTCCGGCCTTCACCCAGGGGTGCGTCGCGGTGCGGCGGGGACGGCCCGTGAATGTGGGCTGGGAGTGCATGCCGCCTCGGGGCTCGAAGCTACGGGATCCGGAAACCTACGGAGCCTCGATGCCGACGCTCTCCAGGCCGCGGCGGGCGATCGGTGCCGTGACCGGAAGATAGCCGTCCTTCTTCACGTCCTGCTGGCCGGTGCCGCTGAGGACGTACCGCAGAAACTCCCGCCGCAGGGGATCGAGCTTCGAACCCGGCTTGTAGTTCACGCTGAGGTACAGAAACCTGGCGAGCGGGTACTCGCCGCTGTACGCAAATTCCGATTGGGCGGGGATCGCCGGCGTGCCCGACTTCGCGGCGAGCGGCACCACCCGCACGTCGGCGGTGCGATACCCGACGCCGCTGTAGCCGATCCCGAACTTGTCGCTGGCCACCGCCTGCACGACGGTCGAACTGCCCGGCTGCTCCTTCACCGTCGGCTTGAAGTCACCCTTGAACAGCGCGTGCTCCTTGAAGTAGCCGTAGGTGCCGCTCGCCGCGTTGCGACCGTACAGGCTGATCGGCTTGTCCTTCCACTCGCCGTCGAGGCCGAGGTCACCCCAGGTGCGGATGTCCTCCTTGAGGCCGCCGTTGCGGTTCTTCGAGAAGATCGCATCCACCTGCTGGAGCGAGAGTTCCTTGATCGGGTTGTCCTTGTGGACGTAGACGGCCAGCATGTCGATGGCCACGGGCACCACCGTCGGCGGATAGCCGTGCTTGGCCTTGAAGGCGTCGATCTCCGACGGCTTCCAATCGCGGCTCATCGGGCCGAAGGTGCTCGTGCCCTCGATGAGGGCCGGCGGTGCCGACGCCGATCCCTTGCCTTCGATCCCCTCCTGCACGCTGGGGTAGAACTTCTTGAAGCCCTCCGACCAGTGGGCCACCAGGTTGTTCATCGTGTCGGATCCGACGCACTTGAGCCCGCCCGACACCTCGCCCGCAACCTTTTCATAGGGCTTGATCTCGAGATCCACGGCGGGGGCGGCCGCCTGGGCACACAGCACCGCGGC
>RFUD01000458.1 GCA_009923125.1 Planctomycetia bacterium | reverse complement strand
GAAGGGCACCGGATGGTGACGGGCGCCCTCCGCAGCACCCCGGATGACGTCCTGCAGCGACCCAATCCGGCCGAAGGCCGGATGAAGGAACTCTTCCCCACGATCGGCTCGGTGCAGGCCTTCTACTGCGGCGGCCACATGATGATGCACCTCGGCCAGGTGAGCGCCTGGCGCCGCATGGAGGGCCACGGCCCCGCCTGACCACCGCCGCATCCGCCATGGCAGGATCATTCCCGGGGGAACCCTCGGGAATGAGGCGTGGTGCCGAAAAAGAACCGATCACCCCGCTGCAGGCCTGGCGGCCGTCAGGGCTCGCCGCGGATCGGCCAGGAATCGGAGCGGAACGGGGCCGTCGGCAACCCCGTGTCATCGGTCACGTTCGCGCCGGCCGTGTCATTGATCCAGGCGTAGCGGACGGCGACCGGAGCGGCCACGGCCGCGCTGCGCACGGCGATTTCCGTCCCCTCGATCGTGGCCTCGGCATCGTGAAACGCGCGATCCTCGCCGGCCAGCATGAACAGCCGCGGGGCCGCCCGGTCGAGCGTGCGCAGCCCCCCCGTCGCCTGCATCGTGAGCCGAAAACAGGCTCCGTCGCGGTTCGCGGCGGTGATCACCGGCCCGCTGCTCTTCACGCCCCGCCCGTACACCCGTTCCAAGGCCACCAGCGCGAGCCGACGGCCGATGTCGCGCTTGTTCGCCGGGTGGACGTCGTCGGTTTCGCCGATCTCGGTCGCGATCGCGAGACCGACGCCCGGAAGCGACGCCGCCGTCATCGCCTGCGCTTCGCGGACCTCCGCCCACCCCGTGTCGCGGGCTCCCGACGCCTTCCAGTTGGGCAGTTGCTGCACGATGAACGGCAGTTCCCGTCCCCATGCCGCACGCCACGACGTGACCAGCAACGGCAGCATCGAGCGATAGTCGTAGCCACGGCTCCCGTCCCCTTCCCCCTGGTACCACAGCACGCCCTTGAGCCCGCAGGCCGCGAGCGGATGGATCATGCCGCAGTAGAGCGTGCCCGACGTATGGGCCGCGTCGCCCTCTGGCGTCTTGGGACGTGCGGCCTTCGCGGCCGCCGCGATCGGGGGGAACCTCCGCTCCACCTTCACCTCGCAGGCGTCATCCACCGCGGCCAGCGGCTTCAGGCCGATGTCGCGGAATGAACGCGTGAGCGGAGGCCGGTCACCGAAGTGCGTCGTGAACCGCAGCGCGAGCACGTTGTCGCCCGGCTTCACATCAGCCGCGGGAACGTCGAAATGGGTGTACGCCTTGTAGAACGCCGGCGGCTTGCGACCGAAGTCGCCGAGTTTGCGGCCGTTCCAATAGGCCGTGACGTACTGCTCGTTCACCTGCCCGAGATCGAGCCGAAAACCGGTGCCTGCCTTCGCCGCCGGCACTGGAACCGTCTTCCGGATCCACGCGATGCCGCCGTCGGGGAGTCCGGCGTCTGACCATTTCTGCCGGAGGCTGCCGGCGGCCCAGCCGTCGCCTCCACCCACCGGCCAGCCCGCCGCCTCACCGGCGCTTTCGCCATCGGTCCGCCCGTTGGCTGCCTCCCACGCCGCCAGGCTGTCGGGGAAGGCCGCGATCCGGGCGGGCAACTCCCGCAGGACTTCCCGCTGCTCGGCAGCCCGGGCCTTGAATCGTGGCACGGTGTCGAGCGCCGCGGGGCTGATCCAACTTTCGGCCGATGTCCCGCCCCACGCCGACAGCACGAGCCCCACCGGGACCTTCTGATCCGCGAACACATCGCGGGCGAAGTAAAAACCTGCTGCTGTAAACCCCTTCACCGTTGCCGGCGAGCAGGCGGCCCACTTTACCGAGACGCTCGCCGCGGGCTCGAGTGACGGTTCCCGGGCGACCATCCCCTGCCGGATCAGCGGGAACTCGGCCGTCTCGAGATCGCGGGCATATTCCGGCCTCCGCTCGAGCGCGGCCATCGTGTAGGCCATGTTCGACTGGCCGGAGCAGAGCCACACGTCCCCCACGACCACGTCGTCGTAGCGAATTTCC
>RFUD01000457.1 GCA_009923125.1 Planctomycetia bacterium | reverse complement strand
GCCACGCCCGCGGCAGCGCGGCCTGTCGCGCCGCGAGCCGCCGCGCCAGCCAACGCAGGAGTCGCGGATGCGCGAGCGCCTGGCGGCGGCTGAACACCCGCAGTCCCAGCCGACGCACGGCCCTGCGCACTTCCGCGGGCTCGGGCACCACGAGCGCCACGGGAGCGGCGAGGCCCTGGCCGAGCACACACGCCTGCGCCACGGCGGGATCCTCCGCCAGGACTCGCTCCACCTCGCCCGGCGGGACTTTCGTGCCGTTCGACAGGGCGAACGTATCCACCGCGCGGCCGGTGATCACGAGGTGCCCCGCCTCGTCGATTCGACCGAGGTCGCCGGTGGCCAGCCAGCCGTCGGCCGTCGGCGACGGGGCGGCGCTGCTTCCTGGTTCGATCACCCCGATCGCCGCGCTGGGCGTGCGCACGAGCAGGTGGCCGCGGCCGTCGAACCGCACGTCGATGCCCGGCAAGGGCGGCCCGACGGTGCCGGCGCGGGCGACCCTCGGATTCGCCAGCGCGACGACGGGCCCCGCCTCGGCGAGCCCGTAGCCCTGCACCAGCGGCACGCCACGGTCGGCGAACAGCGCGGCCGTGCGGTCCTTGAGCGGCGCGCCGCCCGACACGCACACGCGCACCGAGCCGCCGAGCGCCGCGGCGAGATCCGCGATGCGGCCGGCCGCCACCGCCGCCGCGATCCGCTCGAAGAACACCGGCACGCCGAGGATCACCGTGGGGGCGGTCGTGCGGCAGGCATCCAGCACGCGCCGGCGATCGCCCACGACGGCGAGCGTGCCACCGCGGACGAGCGCGGTGTAGAGGTCGCCGACCCGCGCGTAGGCGTGGCTCAACGGCAGCCACGACAACCGCACGTCGCGGGGATCGTCGAGGAACACGCCCGCCGAGGCCGCGGCGTTCCACGCCAGCGTCCGCTGGGAATGCACCACGCCCCGGGGCCGACCCGTCGTGCCCGACGAGAGCACGATCGCGGCGGGCGCGTCGGGATCGCACGCCCGCACGCGGCCGGCGACCGCGTCGAGCACCGCGGGGCGATCGCCCCGGCCGCCACCGACCACCGGTCGCTGCACGATGACCGTCGCCCCCGCCGCCAGCCCGCGCAGCGGCCGCCGTCCGGTCATCACGAGGCCACGCGGAGCGAGCCACGCCATCTCGTCCCGCAGTGTCGCGACCGGCTCGTCGTCGTGGAGCGCCACGTGCACGACACCGGCGAGCAGGCAGGCGAGGTCCACCACGATCCACTCGACGGAGTGCGGGCCGACGTGGGCGAGCCGGTCGCCCCGGCGAAGCCCGGCCGCTTCGAGGGCGGACGCGTAGTCGAGGGCGGCGCCGATGAGCCCGCCCCACGACAGCGTCTCCAGGCCGGTGTCGCGCCAGGTGACGACCGCCGTGCGGTCGAACGCATCCGTCGCGCGGGACGCGAGCAGCGCGACGAGCGACACCGCCGGGTCGGCCCGGACCGCCACGGGGTCGCACGACGGCATCGGCGCGACGCTCATCGATCCACCCGCTCGAAGAGGACGGCGATGCCCTGCCCGAGCCCGATGCACATCGTGGCCAGGCCGAGCCGCCGCCCATCGGCGGCGAGGGCGTGCAGGAGCGTGGTGGCGATCCGGGCGCCCGACGCACCGAGCGGATGGCCGATGGCCAGCGACCCGCCGCGGACGTTGACCCGTGCGGGATCGAGCCCGAGGGCATCGATGCAGTGGATCGCCTGGGCGGCGAACGCCTCGTTGAGCTCCACGAGGTCGATGTCGGCCGGCGTGAGGCCGGTGCGGGCGAGGAGTTTTCGCACGGCGACGATCGGGCCGGTGCCCATGGCCGCCGGCGGCACGCCGCCGACGGCGGAGGCCACGATGCGGGCCAGGGGCGCGAGACCCTGGCGGCGGGCCTCGGCCTCCTGCATCACGACGAGGAGGGCGCTCTGGTCGAGGCGGCCCGCGACCAGTCGATCCGCGCCGACGCGAGCCTCGAGGCGATGGCCACGCTCGAGCCGGCGTTCCTG
>RFUD01000456.1 GCA_009923125.1 Planctomycetia bacterium | reverse complement strand
CAGCAGCCGCAGCTCATGCACGTGGAGAGCGGGTAGGCGTCTTCCTGCTCTTCAGGCGAGATGCGCGGACCGGGGCCGTGGTCATACGAGCCGTCGACCGGCACCCACGCCTTCACGCGCTCGAGGGCCCGGAACAGGCGGCTACGGTCGACTTTCAGATCGCGAACGACAGGAAACTTGGACATTGGCCGGAGTTCGATCTCGTCGGGGCCCTCCTCCAGCAGTCGATCCACCAGTGCCGAGCAGGCCATCCGCGTGCGGCCGTTGACGAGCATCGTGCAGGAGCCGCAGACCTCTTCGAGGCAGCTGCAATCCCAGGCCACCGGCGCCACCTGCCGCCCATCCTCGGCACGGGCCCGCTCGGCGATCTTTTGGAGCACGCTGATCACGTTCATGTTCGGCTCGTACGGAACCGCATGCCGCTCCCAGTAGCTCTCCTGGCCGGGCGCATCCTGCCGCAGGACACGCACGTGAATCATCCGCTGCGGAGCCGGGGCATCGTTTTCGTGCACCGGATCGTCCGTCCGAACTGCCTGAATCATGGCTGCTTGAACCTCGTTGGATGACTGCCGCACTCAGACTCCGGCCGCGACGGGAGCTCCCGCTCGCGCCGCCGAGCCGTTGGCCGATGCCGCATGGCCGCGTTCCTTCCAGACTTCCTCGATCACGTCACCGCCCACCAGGCCATAGAGCCGCGGACGCGGCGGGATGAGCGACGTGTCGATGTCTTCATACGATATCTGCGGGTGGCCGTCGGCACCGTGGCGGGCGATCGTGCTCTTGAGCCATTTGCGTGTGTTCTCCTCGAACCGGTCGCACCACTCCTCCGCCTCGCGCCGTTTGCCGGCAGGGTCGGTGGCGGCGATGCCGGGCATCGCGAAGGCGGGTTTGAAGTGTGCGCCGCGGCACTCGTCGCGAAGCAACGCACCCTTGAGGATGAGTTTGGCGATCGGAAACATGTCGCCGAGCGACTTCGTGAAGACCACGTTTTGGTTGGTCCAGTTGCCGCTATCCGACAGCGAACACCGCTGCCAGCGGGCTTCCAGATCACACACCTCGCCGTACGCGGCGACCAGTTGCTCGTTCCGCCGCACCACCGTGGCGACTCGCGTCATCAAGTTCCCGAGTTCCTGGTGCAGGGCATACGGATTTTCGTCGCCGCCGCGCCTCGACAACAGCGACTCGTGCCGCTGCTCCTGCCGCCGTAATGCGGCCGCGAACAACTGATTCGACTCGGCCGAGGCTTTCAGGCCGGCCGATGCCGACACGATGCTCGGGGCGACGAACAGGCCGCTGAAGATGCACGACAGGAGCGAGTTGGCGCCGAGCCGATTGGCCCCGTGATACTGATAATCGCACTCGCCGATCGCATACAGGCCGGGGATGCTCGTCTGCTGGTTCCTGACGGCCCCCTCCTCCATGCCGCCGTCCGCGGAGCGCTCGTAGTCCACCCACAGCCCGCCCATGGAGTAATGGACGGCGGGAAAGATCTTCATCGGCACCGATCGCGGATCGACACCCTGAAACTTCTCGTAGATCTCCAGGATGCCCCCGAGCTTGCGGTCGAGCATCTCGCGTGAAAGGTGCGTCAGGTCGAGATAGACGCACAGCCGATCCTTCTCCACGGACAGGCCGTCGGTCGTGCAGATATCGAAGATCTCGCGCGTGGCGATATCGCGCGGAACGAGGTTGCCGTATTTCGGATACCGCTCCTCGAGGAAGTAATACCGCTCGGCTTCGGGAATGTCGCGGGGATCACGGGCATCCTGCGGAGTCCGCGGCACCCACACACGCCCCCCCTCACCTCGCGCGCTCTCGCTCATCAACCGCAGCTTGTCGGCTCCCGGAATCGCCGTCGGGTGCACCTGGATGAATTCGCCGTTCCCGTACGCGGCGCCGGCCTGGTACGCGCGGCTCACGGCGCTGCCGGTGCACACCATCGACATCGTGGAGCGACCGTACACGAGCCCGCAGCCGCCGGTGGCGAGAATCACCGCGTCGGCCGGAAAGGCATGGAACTTCATCGTGACGAGATCC
>RFUD01000455.1 GCA_009923125.1 Planctomycetia bacterium | reverse complement strand
ACGATCCGGTCGCGCCACTCCTCCACCGGCACGAGGAGCTGCATCCGTTGGCCGGGCTTGTAGCGCCACGTCACGAAGCGGCCGGCGCCGGACCCCGTGGCGACCTGCTCGTTCGGCAGTGTCACGTAAAAGTGCAGGGCGCGCGACTCGGAATCGACGCGGCTCGACACGGAGGCGATGGCGAGCCCGGCGAGCCGGGTGGCCGGGCCGGCCTTCGTCTCCAGCACGGCGGTCACCGGCCGCTTCTCCTTCGCGGCCTCGACGATCTGCGGCAGGTCCTGCTCGAAGGCCTCGCCCTCGATGAGGAGCGTTTCGTGATCGACCAGGATCGCAAGCGTGTCGCCGGCGTTCACGTGCTGCCCCTGCTCGACGAGCAGCTCCTGCACGAGCAGCGTGGCGTCGGAGGGGGCGTCGGCCGGGAGGGCGTCGCGGGTCGGTGCCCGCACGGCGATCGTGTGGAGGAGCGTGCGGCTGGTAAGGATGCCTTCCACCTGCTCGTTTGAGAGCCCGTGCAGGAGGAGAGCCTGCCGCTGCGATTCGAGCACGGCTTCCAGTTTTTCGACCTCGTATTTGCGTTCGAGGATCATCTTCGTGGGAATCAGCCCCTCGGGGCCGATCCCCTGGAGCCGAGCGATCTCGCGGCGGACGACATCGACCTCCGCGGTGGTCTTGAGGAGATCCGCCTGGAGTTGCACGAGCTCTTCGTGCGTGAGCCGCAGCTCGAACAGCGGCTGGCCGGAGGACACCGCTGCGCCCTCCGTGACCTCGATCTTCGTGAGGTAGCCGGTGAGGGGGGCGATGATCGTGAATCGGGAGCGGCCCTTGCGCTCCACGACCATGCCGGGCACGCCGATCGTGCGCTCGAACGTGGAGATGGTGACCTTGCCCTCCGTGAGCCCGATCGTCTTCCGGGCCTCGTCGGTCAGCGTGAGTGCGTCGTCCTCTCCGTGCGTGGCGTGGTCAGCGTGATCGTGGTCGTGGTCGTGGTCATGATCGTGGCTGTCGGCAACCGTGGCGGCAGCCGCGACCGGCGCGGCCTGCAAGTGCCTGATCACCCAGTCGCGCACTGGCTGCGGCCACTGGCGGTGGAGCGCGGCGGCCGCCCCGATCGCCGTCAGGCTGATGCCGAGGAGCGTGGTCAACACCGCGGTCGCCGGCCGCGGGGACGTCGATGAGGAACGAGGAGTCATGGGAGAACCTGTGATGGAGATGAAACGAATCGGTGCAGGGGGCCGCGGGCGGGCAGGGGGCCGTGGCGACACCGTCCGAATCGGGCGGTGGCCACGTCATGGCGATCGCGGCCAGAGGGCCGCGCGCACAGATTCAGACGAGCAAGCGCTCGTGGAGCGGATGGCTGGCGGTCGACAGCGGCGGGCCGCCGCGATCCTTCGGCCTGCCCTTGCAGTGCCCATCCGCAGGCAGCGGCTCCGCGAGCCAGAGTGCCATGGGCGGCAGGGCGGGGAAGTGCAGCAGGTCGACCGCATCGGCCTCGACCGTCGCCGCACACGTGCACCCGCTGCAGTCATGGCTGGCGTCGCCGGTGGGCACGGCATCGTGCTCCGCGCAGCAATCGTGGTCGTCAGCGCAGGCGTGTGACGCGTGCAGGCAGCAGCCGCAGGTGAAATGTATCACCGTGGCGATCATCACGACGACGCTGACCAGCGCACGCACAGACGAGCCTCGCAGGCATCCGAATCAGATCCTTGGACTGTACAGTACCGTGGAACGTCCTGCATCCCCGATTTTCACCGTTGTCCCTCCAGGGCTACATCGCGAGCGCCAACGCCATGGTTTCCATGGCAGCGTTGGTGGCCTCACGCTCATGCTCACTCGAACGAGGGAGTGATCCGCCGCATGAAGGCGTCGAAGAGTGGCACCGTGAAGGCCGTATCTCCATGCGACGGGCTGTAAACCATCCCTTTACGGATCAGGCTTGCCCGCGTGGGAGCCACGCTCTGCACTCCCCTGTTGAGGCGATGCGCGACGTCACCGCTGCGGTGAGGGCCGGGGCCGAGTTCGGCCATCGCGCGGAGATACCG
>RFUD01000454.1 GCA_009923125.1 Planctomycetia bacterium | reverse complement strand
CAAGGCCCTGGCGCGTTCGGCCTTCGGCTGGTTCGGTGGCGGCGGTTCCGGGAACCGCCGGCGCGAGCCGCGGCGCGAGAGTGTGAACGTCGACGGCGGCCGCTCCCTCTCGCTCGTGGACGGAAAATGGGTCGACGAAATGACGCCCGCCGACGTGATCTTCGGCGAGATGTCGTGCCTCAACAGTTATCCCCGGTCGGCCACGGTCGTGGCGCTCGAGGAGACGGAACTCCTCGAGATCAACAAGAACGTCCTCTTCATCCTGCAGCGAACGGATACGTCGCGCCGCATCCTCGACGATGCCTACCGGACCCGCTCCCTCGCTCGCGAACTCGGCCACCTGTCGATGTTCCAGTCGCTCTCCCCGGCCGACCGCGAGCGGTGCGCGGAGATGCTCCGCGACCGGGCGGAGATCGTCCGCGTCGACAAAGGGCAGCCGATCTTCCGCCAGGGGGATGTGGCGACCGATTTCTTCAAGGTCCGGCTCGGCTTCGTGAAGGTGACGCAGCGCATCGGGAATCAGGACCGCGTCATCGACTACCTCGGCCCAGGCCGCACGTTCGGCGAGATCGGCCTCGTGTCGGGGCTGTTCGACCTCGGCTCGGCGCTCGAGGAGACGGGGGCCACGCGGGCCCGGCGCACCGCCACCTGCACCGCGCTCGACGACGTGGAGCTCGTGCGGATCCGCGGCGCGGACTTCCGAGAACTCGTGCGGTCGTTTCCGGCGGCCCGCGAGCAGCTCGTCGCCGAAGCGCGGCGGCTGCTCGACCGCGACCGCGACCGGGCGACGCAGGCCGACGAAAGCCTCGAGGGCTTCATCGAAAACGGCCTGTACAGCGCGCAGAAGCTGCTCGTGCTCGATCTCGAAAGCTGCACCCGCTGCGACGAATGCACGCGGGCCTGTTCCGACACGCACGAGGGCGTGACACGGCTGATCCGCGAGGGCCTGAGGTTCGAGAACTTCCTGGTGGCGAGTTCCTGCCGCTCCTGCCTCGATCCCTACTGCCTCGTCGGCTGCCCGGTCGACGCCATCCATCGCAAGCCGCGCGAGAATCATCCCGGTGCGCTCGAAATCGTGATCGAAGACCACTGCATCGGATGCGGCCTCTGTTCGACCAACTGCCCCTACGGCAACATCTCGATGCACCGCGAGGAGGAGCGGCGGGTGGCCACGACCTGCGACCTGTGCCGCGACCTCGTGGGCCCGAATGACGATCCGAGCTGCGTCTATGCCTGCCCGCACGACGCGGCGTTCCGGATGAGCGGTCCGGACCTGCTCAAGATCGTCGCCGACCGCCGGGCCGCCGCGTCCATGTAAGGGTCAGCGATCGCCCCCGGCGACGGCCTCGGCGGCCGCGCGGAGCGCCTCGGACACCGCCGCCGCATCGTGACCGCGCGGGCTGTCGAACCGCGGTCCATCGGCCACGCCCGGAAACTCGAGCCGCCGCCGCAGGTCGCGGAGTCGCTCCGTCACCGTCGCCACCGTCTGCCTGTCGCCGCCGCGGGCGATCAGCCGATCACGGACCGCCTCGAGCGCCGCGAGCGCCGCCGCGGCCTCGTCCCAGATGGTGGGATCGACGCTGCTCACGATGCCGCGGGCGAGCACGGCGTTGTCCACCCTGGCGAGATCGCCGCACACCCGCGGCCGCGCCGCCTCGATCACGTCCAGCGCATCGCGAACCGACGCCGGGGGCGGAGGACTCCACCACGCCGCCTCCAGACCGATGCGAAATGTCGTCAGTCGGCCCGCCGCCTCGCGCGGCAGGAAGACGTCGCTGAGCGCCCACTGCAGCGGCTCGAGCCGCGGCGCGCCGCGCGAGGCAGGCGTGGTGTCGCGGCCGACGCCGCGGCCATCGAGCGCAGCGACGGCGGGGCGGTGGCAGCCGTAGCAGTCAAAGGCCGTGAACTCGGGCCACACCCGCGCGATCGGGGCATCGGCACCGGCGGGCCCGTGCAGGCCGCACGCCGCCTCCGATTGTGCCAGCGTCTGCTCGAGGTAGGCCCGCAGCGTAGCCAGCCGACCGAGTGCCCACTCGTCCAC
>RFUD01000453.1 GCA_009923125.1 Planctomycetia bacterium | reverse complement strand
GCACCGGACGTCCGGTGCTGACACTGTTCACCGGCAGCGACTGGTGCCCCCACTGCAAGACCCTCGAACACAACGTCTTCGGTGACAACGCTTTCCGGTCCTGGGCCCGGGACAACGTGGTGCTTTTGATGATTGACCTGCCCCAGGCCGGCATCTCGCAGGAGGTCCGGAACCAGCGATCCCAGGTCTGCATCAATTACGGGGTCCGAACGTTCCCCACCGTCCTGCTCCTCGGCCCGGACGGCCGCAAAATCACCGCTCAAACGGGCTACAACGGCCAGTCGGCGGCCGAATGGCTGGCGAGGATGCAGGAGCACATGCCCGCCGCCCAGATCCCGCCGGCGGCCGCCACGGCCGCCCGGGAATCGGCCCCCGGGGCGCCGGGCCAGGTGCACGCCTCGCTGGACGATGCCGTGACCACCGCCCGGGGCGCCCGTCGCCCGATCCTGCTCGTCGTGGCCCGCCCCGGCGACTCCAAGGCCCGGTCCCACTCGGACTCGCTGCTGAACGACCCGGAGTTTGGCTCGTTCACGCGGGAAAACTTCGTGGTCGCCCAGGTTGCGGCGCCCGCGGCGGCAGAGTCGCAGACCTCGCAACCGCTCGACAATCTTCTCGGCGGCGCCGAACTGCCTCCTGAGTCCGTGGAGTTGATCGTCACCGACGACGGCCAGACGCCGCTGTTCAGCCAGTCCGGAGCCCAGCCCCCGTCTCGTATCGTGCACGGCCTGCGACGGTTTCTCGCCGCCCGGCAGGCCGCCCGGCAGGGTGACAACGCCCGCCGGTAGGGTCGGATTCCCCGGGCCGGCGGCCGCCCCGCACCCGATCCGTTGCGGCCCCGCTCATGGGGCCGGAGTCATGGAGCCAGGGTCTGGAATCGCCCCGCCTCGGTGTTCAGGTCACCGATCGATCGTCGAAGTTCGTCGAGCGTCGCCGTGAACACCGCCATCGACGCGGCCGACTCGCCGGCCCCGTCGCGCAGCGCGTTCATCGCGTCGCGGATCTGCCGGGCCCCTTGTGACTGCGCCTGCATCCCCTCGTGGACGTGCTCGAGCGAACTCGTCACCGCCTGCACGGGCTCGACGATCCTGCCGAGCTTGTCGCTCACGTCGGCCACCTCCGCGATCCGCAGGCTGACCTCGTTGCGGAATCGGTCCATCTCCATCGTGCCGCTCGAGACGGCCGCCTGCATGTCGCGCACCATGCGCTCGATGTCCTTGGTGGCGAGCGCGGTCTGATCGGCGAGCCGCCGGATCTCCTGGGCGACGATCCGGAATCCACGGCCCGACTCGCCGGCCTTCTCGGCCTCGATCGTCGCGTTCACCGACAGCAGGTTGGTCTGATCGGCCACCTTGGCGATCGCCGTCACGACCGAGGTGATCCCGCTGGCCCGTTGGCTGATCGTGGCCAGCTTCCGTGTGAAGGCGTTCATGGTGTCGTCGAGATGCTGCATCGAAGCGGTCATGCTGGCGAGCCCGCCGCGGCCCTCGTCGGCCACGCGGGCCGCCTCGCGGGCCGCCTGCGTGACGTCGCTCGTGGCGGCCAGCAGTTTCTCGCTCGTGGCCGAGATTTCGGCGACGGCCGTGGAGATCTCGGTCGTCGAGCCGCTGAACCCCCGCACGGCCCGAGGACTCGACGACCGACAGCCGTTCGCCCGCCGACTGGATGCGACGCACGAGTCCGCCGAGCGACTGCGTCATCCGGCCGCAGGCGCCGAGGAGGCGACCGACCTCGTCGTCGCCCCCGGCGGGCGGCGTGTTGGTGAGATCCCCCGCCGCGATGGCCTCGGCCACGTCGAGCGACTGCCGCACCGGCCCGGCGATCGAACGGGCCAGCCACAGGGCGGCGAGCCCTCCCGGCAGGCCGACGACCAGCGCCGACACGACGGCCCCCGCCGCCTGCCACCACAGCACCTCCCGGCTCGAGGCCGTCGATACCGTGACGAGCTTCTCGATGAGCTTGCCTTCGGGATCCGCGGCGTCGTTCGCGAAGATCTTCTCCTTCAGGAGCGGCACTTGCTCGGGCGAGTCCGCGAGCATGCGCACGCCGGAG
>RFUD01000452.1 GCA_009923125.1 Planctomycetia bacterium | reverse complement strand
TGGCTCGATCTTTTTGCTCTTTCATCAAGCGGCGGAAACCTTCTTCATCAACTTCGTCACCTCCCACGACGGCTTCACGCTCAACGACCTGGTCAGCTACCGGGACAAGCACAACGAGGCCAACGGCGAGGGCAATCGCGACGGCGACAACAACAGCTTCGCCGATAACTACGGCGTGGAGGGGCCGACCACGCGGGCCGACATCGAGGCGCTCCGTGTGCGCCAGATCCGCAACATGCTGGCCACGCTCCTCGTGAGCCAGGGCGTGCCGATGCTGCTGATGGGCGACGAGTGCCGCCGCACGCAACTCGGCAACAACAACGCCTACTGCCAGGACAACGAGGTTTCGTGGTTCGACTGGACGCTCGTGGACAAGCATGCCGACCTGGTGCGGTTCGTCCGCGAACTGATCCGCTTTCGGCTGGGCAACCCGACGCTCCGGCGTCGCTCGTTTCTCGAGGGGGGCTCGAGCGGCTCCGGCACGCTGCCCGACGTCGAGTGGTTCTCGCCCGAAGGCACGCACGTCGATTGGTACACGGCCGACGCCAGCCTGACCTGTTTTTTCGGCGCCCCGACGGCCGCGAAGCTTCTCGAGGAGGACGACATCGCCGCCGGCGGCATCGAGGGGACGCCGCGGCACGTGCTCATCTTCGCCCATGCCGGATCGTTGCCCCGGCTGTTCCACGTGCCGACCACGCCGGCGATCGCCGCCTTGCCGTGGCGGCTCTTCGTCTCGACCCACCGGTCCGCCCCCGCCGACATCCACGCCGACGGCCGCGGACCGCTCATCGACGTCACGCGGCCGTTCGAACTGTCCGAGCGTTCGCTTGTATGCCTCGTGGCCGACGTCGCGCCCCCGGTGCCGCCGCTTGGACTACCGGCGCCGACACCGCTATCCTGACGCAGGCGGCGGTCGCCCGATCGCCCGTGTGCCCCTGGAGTGTTCGCCATGGCGTGTGGAACGTGTCGTTCGTTGAGTCTGATCGCGGGGTTCCTCCTCGTCGGGTGCGCACCGGCGGCACCGACCGCCCCACCCCCGGCCGTTCCGCCGGCCGCGCACGCCGCCGCAGACCGCGATCACGGCCACGATCATGATCACGATCACGGCGACCACGAAACGCCGAAAACGGCCGCCGCGGGAATCGCCCAACTCGAGAAGTTGTGTGCCGACGTGAAGGCCCATCTCGCCGCCGGCGACCATGCCAAGGCGGATGGACCGGTCCACATGGTGGGCCATCTGCTCGAGGACCTCGCCGCACTGGTGGCGCAGGAGAAGCCTGCCGCCGAGGCGGAGGCGCGAAAAGCCCTCGATTCGGTCTTCGATTGCTTCGACAAACTGGATACGGTCATCCACGGCGCCGACGAGGAAGCCCGCAAGAAGCTCGACTACGCGGAACACGCTCCGGCCATCGAGGCGGCGCTCGCCAAGCTCAAGGAACTGACGAAATAAGTCGACGTCTGGTTGGCGTCGTCGTCCATCAAGGAGGATCCATGCCCCGTCCCCTGCCCCGCCTGTGTGGCTCGACCGTCGTCGTGGCGATCCTCGCGCTCGCCGCGCCGGCCCACGCACTCGATCTGGATCCGGCCGCCGTCCGGCAGCAGTTGCTCCTGCCCGACGAGCCCGCCGATGCCACCACGCCCACGCTCGCCAAACAGAAGCTCAGCCCCACGCCGCAGCCGATCGTGGTGGCGGGCAGGATCGGGGCCCGCGGCATGGAGCCGTTTCTCGACGGCAAGGCGTCGTTCGTGCTGGTGGAGATTCCGGCCGACGACCACGCCAAGAAGCCGGGGCATGACGCCGACAACTGCCCGTTCTGCAAGAAGAGGAACGCCAACGCGCCCATGGTCGCGGTGCAGTTCCTGGGGGCCGACGGCAAGCCGATCCCGATCGACGCCCGGAAGCTTTTCGGCCTGGAGAAGGGCGCGGACGTCGTCGTCCGCGGCACGGGCGTGTTCGACGCCAAGCTCGCGATCCCGATCATCCAGCTCACCGCCGACGGCATCCACGTGCGTCGCTAGGGTCGGCCAAGCGGGCTTGCGACGGGGGAAAGGAACGCGGATGACCCGAGC
>RFUD01000451.1 GCA_009923125.1 Planctomycetia bacterium | reverse complement strand
GGACGGCAAGCGAGACGCTTGCCCCACAGGACGGCAAGTGCCGTGCCGAACAGGATTGCCTGGAGGCCCGCAGCGAACGTCAAGCGAGAGGGTCTGGGCAACCCCGAGCCGGGTTGGACGAGCGGACCGCACGGCCGTGCTGCGAGATTCTGCCGCCGGCCTTGCATTTCGGCGGGTTTGGGAGACATTAAGGGGCTTCCCGGATTCACGAAGGCAGAGATTCATGCGTACCAAGAGTGTCGTCCCCCGGCTGCGGGCCAAGAAGCGGCTGTTCAAGCGGGTGAAGGGGTCGGTCGGCGGCCGTCGCCGGCTGCTCCGCACGGCGAAGGAATCGATCATCCGTGCCGGCGTCTACGCACGTCGTGACCGGCGCCGCAAGAAGCGAGACTTCCGCCGTCTGTGGATCGTGCGGATCAATGCCGCCGTGCGCGAGCGTGGTCTGCGGTACAGCCAGTTCATCGCCGGTCTGGAGAAGATCGGCGTCGAACTCGATCGCCGCACGCTCGCGGAAATGGCCGTGCTCGATCCGACCGGGTTCGACGCCGTCGTGGCCCAGGTGCGCCAGGGACTCGGCCTGCCGGAGCCGGCCGCGGTCGCGTAAGGCAGTGTCCACGGTCTCGCTGGAGTCGTTTCTCGCCGAACTCGACCGCCTGCAGGCCGACGCCGTCGGGACCCTGTCGCAGGCGGATGACGCCGATGCGGTGGAGCGGGCGCGGGTCGAATTCCTGGGCGCCAAGAGCGGTCGCCTGAAGGCCGTGCAGAAACTGCTCGGCGGCCTGGCGGCGCCCGACAAGCCCGCTGGCGGCCGACACTTCAACGAGGCCAAGGAGGCGGTCGCCGGTGCGTTGGCCGCGGCACAGTCGCGCGTCATGGCCGCGGCGGCCACGGTCGAGTCGATCGACGTGACGCTGCCGGGCGAGCCGCTGCGGCTCGGGCACCTGCATCCGATCACGCAGACGATCCGGCGCGTGCAGGAGATCATGGGGCGGCTCGGGTTCGAGAGCGTCGATGGGCCGGAGGTCGAGGACCAGTGGCACAACTTCGACGCCCTGGCGATCCACGCGGAGCACCCCGCCCGCGATCCGCTCGACAACTTCTATCTCGCCGTGGCCCAGGGGGGCGATCCGCTCCTCCTGCGGTCGCAGACCAGCACGGTGCAGATCCGCGTGATGGAGCGGCGTGCGCCGCCGCTGCGGATCGTATCGCTCGGCCGCGTCTATCGGCCCGATACGGCCGACGCCACACACTATCCGATGTTCCATCAGGTCGAGGGGCTGTACGTCGAGCCGGGCACGACGATGGCCCACCTCAAGAGCGTGCTCAGGCTCTTCGCGTCGAGTTTCCTCGGCGGCGACGTGCACGTGCGGTTCCGTCCGTCGTTCTTTCCGTTCACCGAGCCGAGCGTGGAGGTGGACATGGAGTGGGGCGGCCGCTGGATCGAGATGGGCGGGGCGGGCATGGTCGATCCGGCCGTGCTCGCCGCCGTGGGCTACGACCCCGATACGGTGTCGGGCTTCGCGTTCGGCCTGGGCGTGGAGCGCATCGCGGCGCGACGCTACGGGGTCGCCGACATCCGCGACTTCTACCGCAACGACGTCAGGTTCCTGGAGCAGTTTTGAGCCATGATCATCTCGCTCGACTGGCTCGCCGACTACGTGCAGATACCGTCCTCCGCCGACGCGCTGGCGGAGAAACTGCTCATGTCGGGGCTCAATCACGAGTCCACGGAGCGGGTCGGGAACGACACGGCGATCGATCTGGAGGTGACGAGCAATCGGCCCGACTGCCTCGGCCACATCGGCGTGGCCCGCGAGGTGGCGCTGCTGTTTTCGCGGCCGCTGCACGTGCCCGATCCGCGGCCGCTCGAGGGCGCCGGCCGGGCCGCCGGGAGTGTCGCGGTGACGATCGAAGCGCCGGAGCTGTGCCCGTTTTATTCGGCGCGGGTGGTGCGGGGCGTGCGAGTGGGCGTTAGTCCGCAGTGGCTCGTCGATCGGCTGGCCACGGTCGGCGTGGAGAGCGTCAACAACGTGGTGGACGTGACGAACTACGTGATGCTGGAGTGCGGTCAACC
>RFUD01000046.1 GCA_009923125.1 Planctomycetia bacterium | reverse complement strand
AGCGTGCCGCCGAACTGCCCCATGCGTTCGCCGAGCACCGGAAACAGGCCGCAGGCCTCGTCGATGTCGCGCTTCACGCGGGCTCCATCCTCCTGCGCGAAGCCGCCGAGTTCGAGATTCTCCCGCACCGTGAGCCGGGGAAAGATGCGGCGGCCCTCGGGGGCGTGGCCGATCCCCAGCCGCACGATCTCGTGGGGCGCGAGGCCGGTGATCCGCCGCCCCGCAAACCGCACCTCTCCACTGCGGGCGGGCACGACGCCCGAGATCGTCATCAGGAGCGTGGTCTTGCCGGCGCCGTTGGCCCCGATGATCGCCACGATCTCGGCCTCGTCGACGGCGACCGACACGCCGTCGAGCGCCCGAATCGGTCCGTAGCCAGCTTCGACGCCCTCGACCTCCAGCAGGCTCATGACGGCACCTCGCCCCCGAGATAGGCCTCGATCACCTTCTCGTCACGGCGGACCTCCGCGGGCGTGCCGTCCGCGATCTTGACGCCGTGGTCGAGCACGGCGACGCGGTCGCTGATCCGCATCACCACGTTCATGTGGTGCTCGATGAGCAGCACCGTCACGCCCCGGTCGCGGATCCGCTCCACGAGCCTGCCCAGGTCGGCCGTCTCGGCGGGATTCATTCCCGCCGCCGGCTCGTCGAGGAGGAGCAGCGTGGCCCCGGTGGCGAGCGCTCGGGCGATTTCCAGCCGGCGCTGATCGCCGTACGGCAACTGGCCGGCGATGCGGTTGGCGTCGGCGGTGAGCCCCACGAACTCCAACTCCGCCAGGGCCCGCGCCCGCGCATCGGCCTCCGCGCGCCGGTTGGCGGGCGTCCGGAAGAGCATCGCCGTCACACCGCCGGGGATCGTCCGGTCAAGACCGACGAGCACGTTCTCCAGCACCGTCATGTTGGCGAACAGCCTGATGTTCTGGAACGTGCGCGAGATGCCGCGCTGCGCCACGACGTGCGGCGAACGGCGGCCCCGCCGCCACACGGCGATCGTGCCCGCGGCGCCGACGGCCCAGCCGGCGAGCAGCCCCAGCAGGCCCCGCAGCCGCACCCGCCACTTCCCGGCGGCGAGCCGGTCGAGCACCTCCTCCTTGATCGAAGGCAGTTCGATCGCCGCGCCGCCCGGGTCTGCCGGCCGCGACAGGTCGCTCGCGTCGGGCACCGTTCCCGGCCCGGCGCGGCGGGCCGTGACGGCCGCCTGCAGTTCGTCGCGCAGCACCCGCGCCGCGGCGAGATCCCGGCGGATCGCCAGGACGTCGCTGCCGTCGGCGCTCACCACCCGCCACTTGCCGGCCATCTGATCGAGGGCCAGCTCCGCGCGGAAAAAGCCCCGAAGCCGGTCGAGGGCGCCCGCCACGGTGAACGGTTCCCCGGTGTTCATGCCCCGCTTCACGACCGCCAGCCAGAGCCTGTCGACGTCCACGGCCGCCGCGGCGCACAGCAGTCCGGTGAGCAGGCCGACGCCCACGGCCGACCAGAACGTGCCGGCCGTGAACGACCGTTCGAGCCGGTGCCCCCGCAGCCGGACGGTGCCGCTCGTCGGGGCGTAGATGCCGCTGATCGTGTTGAAGGCGGTGGTCTTGCCGGCGCCGTTGGGGCCGATGAGCGACACGATGCTGCCCTCGGGCACGTCGAGATTCACGTCCGACACGGCGACCAGGCCGCCGAATCGCACGGTCAACCGGTCGACGTCGAGCAGCGGCACGGGGCCGACGATCGGCGGCCCGGCATCGCCGCGGGGCTTGCCCGGGAGCGGCAGGAGCCGACGCGTCATGGGTGTCATGGGCGTCATGGGTGCACCTCGTGCAGTTCGGCCGCGAGCCGCCGCGACGGCACGAGCCCCTCCGGCCGGTACCGCATCACCAGCACGAGCGCCGCGCCGAAGATCGCCAGCCTCCACCCGCTGAAGGAGAGCAGGCTCGACCCCGAGGGGTTGATGTTCATCTGCTGGATCCACGAGTCGGCCCACGGCGCGAGCACCGTGTCGAAGCCGACGAGGATCGCGACCCCGAGGAGCGTGCCGGGGATGCTTCCGAGTCCGCCCAGGATCACGGCACACAGCACCATGATCGAACGATTGAAGTCGTACGCGTTGGGATCGGCGGTCGTGGACAGGCTGCCGGCGTAGAGGCAGCCGGCGAGCGCCGCCACCGCCGACGACATCGCGAACGCCGACAGCTTCACCCGCGTGGCCGAGATGCCCATCGACGACGCGGCGAGTTCGTCTTCCCGCACGGCCACCCAGGCCCGCCCGAGCCGCGAATGCTCGAGCCGGCGCATCGCCACGACGACGCCCGCGAGGGCGGCCAGCGCCAGGTAGTAGAACCAGCGCGGATCGATGGCGAACGCCAGCCCGAGATCGAGCGTCCCGAGCTTCACGCCGGCTCCGGGGGGCGGCACGGGATTGAGCCCCTTCATGCCGCCGGTGATCTGCTCGAGGTTCCGCAGTGTCACCTTCACCACCTCGCCGAAGCCGAGCGTCACGATCGCCAGGTAGTCGCCCCGCAGGCGGAGCGTGGGGGCGCCGAGCGCCAGGCCGATGCCCGCGGCGGCCAGCACGCTGATGACCGCCGCCGGCAGCCAGCCGAGCTGGAAGGGGTACATCGGCACCGTGAGGATCGCCATCAGGTAGGCACCGATCCCGAAGAAGGCGGCGATCCCGAGATGCACGAGGCCCGTGTAGCCCACCATCACGTTGAGGCCGAGCGCCAGGATGCAGTAGATGAAGAGCGTCGTCACCTGGCCGCCGAGCGCCCCGCCGAGCGCCGGCACGACGAGCGGCGCGAGGGCCAGCACGCCCAGGGCCACGAGATCCCAGCGTTCACGCAGGAAGCCGCGCATCAGACCTTCTCCTTCGTCCGCCGGCCGAGCAGGCCCTCGGGGCGGAACACGAGGATCACGATCAGGATCGCGAACACGATCGCCCCGGTCCACCGCTCGCCGACGTAGGCGCTCGACAGCGACCGCATCAGGCCGATCACAAGCCCCCCGACCACGGCCCCCGGGATGCTGCCGATCCCGCCAAGCACGGCGGCCGTGAAGGCATAGAGGCCGTTCTGGAAGCCCATCTGGAAGCCGATGGTGTTGATGTACAGGCCGTAGATCACGCTCGCGGCACCGCCGAGGAAGCCGCCGATGAAAAACGTGGCGGCGATCACGCGATCGACGTCGATCCCCACGAGGGCCGCGGCGGTGGGGTCCTGCGAAACGGCCCGCATCGCCTTGCCGAGCCTCGTGGACCGCACGAACAACGAGAGCGCCGCCATCAGCGGGACGACCACCACGAGCACGAGCAGGTCCTTCCAGGTGAACTGCAGGCCGTCATCCGGCAGGAGGTTCGCCGCGGGGAGGAGTTCGGGAAACGACCGGTCGGCTGGGCCGAGCCAGAACAGCCCCACGTTCATGAAGATGAACGACACGCCGATCGCCGAAACGAGCGGGGCGAGCTTCGGCGCCGCGCGGAGCGGCTTGTAGACCAGCCGATCGACGGCCACGTTGAGCCCGCCGCAAAACAGGCCGCACAGGCCGACGAGCAGGGCGATCCCGAGCCACGTCCCGGCCGGCCCGACGGCGGCCATGCCCCCCACGTCGGCCACGCCGAGCCCGAGCACCGCCACCAGCGAGAGCGCGAGGCACGCCCCGAGCATGATCAAGTCGCCGTGCGCGAAGTTGATCAGGCCGATGATCCCGTAGACCATCGTGTAGCCGAGGGCCACCAGCGCGATGAGCGCGCCGTTGGTCAGCCCGATCAGGCATTGTTGGAGGAAAAACTGCACGGGTGTCGTCTTACCAGAGTGTTTGCACGGGATAGCGGCCGATGACCGCGTCATCGGTCACGATCACCATGCCATGACAGTTGGCTTGCGCCACGAGCACGCGGTCGAACGGATCGCGGTGCAACGGCGGCAAGCGATGAATCTGGCACACCTCGGCCTCGCCGATCGGCAACAGCGCCACTCCAGATCGCTCGCGCATCCTGGGAACGTAGCGGTCCGGCTCTTCAGGCAGTGGCAGTTTGCCGAGCGAATACTTGATGGCGATCTCCCAGGCCGAGGCGGAACTGAGCCACACTTCGTTGTCCTCGGCCACGATGGCCTGCCGGGCAGCCGCCGACAGCCCGGCATCGTCCGAGATCATCCAAAGAAAGGCGTGCGTGTCGAGGAGCAGTTTCATCCCCGCCCCTCGAAGCCGGCCAGCACGTCGTCGGGCAACGGCTCGAAGAACTCGGCGGGCACGCGGAACTGCCCCTTCGCGACGCCGAATGTCCGCGGCTTCGGGCGGGCGGTCGGGAGGAGGCGAATTTCGGCGACCGGGCGGTTGCGGTTGCAGAGGATGAGTCGATCGTCGGGCTTCATCCCGGCGAGATGCCGCGAGAGATGCGTTTTCGCATCGTGCATGTTGAGCCGGGTCGAACGCATTCCAGCATACTAAACTAAGTTTCGGACTAGATCAATTTTCCCCCTCGGACGACGAGCCATCCCTGTCGCTGCCGGAGCCACCTTCGCCCACGGCATTCGCGTCGAGAATCTCCTCGAACTCGAATTTTCCGCCACGCACCACGCTCACGGTGAGCGTCCGCATCGTCGTGTCGCCGTTCTCGTCGAAGCCCCAGTCGCCCAGTGCCCCGTCGAAGTCCTTGAGCGCGAGCGCCGCGTCGGAGATCGCCCGGCGGTCCTTCACCCCGGCGTCGCGGATCGCCCGCAGCGCCACGCACGCGGCCTCGTAGCCGTAGACGGCGTAGGCCTCCGGGAGTTCCCCGTGCTTCTCGCGATACCGGGCCACGAACTCCGCCCCCTTCCCCGTGAGCTTCTCCGGCGGCAGGCCGCCGAACGTCACGAAACAGCGGCCCTCGAGGTTCGCCGCGCCGGCGGAGTCGATGAACACCTGCTCGCGGCAGCCATCGGGCACCATCAGCATGGCGTGGATACCGGCGCTCGCCATGTCCTTCGCGAGTTGCCCGCCCTTGCTCTGCGTCGTGCCGCCGAAGTAGACGAGGTCGGGCCTGGCCGCCTTCACGCTGGCCATCAGCGACTTGAACTCCTGCGCCTTGGCATCGATCGAGTCGTGGCCGAGCACCTCGATGCCGATCTCGCGGCACCGCTCGTCGAACAGATCGGCGATGCCTTTCCCGTACACCTCGTTGTCGTCGAGGATGTAGACCTTCCTCACGCCGCGTCGCTTCGCCCAGTCGGCCGACAGCGGCCCCTGGAGATCATCCGCGGGCACGACCCGGGCGTAGTTCAGCCGGCCGGTCGGGCGATAGACCCCCGGCTCGCCGGGAACTCCGAGCCCCGGCTTCGTGAGCCCGACGGCCGTGTTGGCCGGCGACACCATGAGCAGGTCGCCCAGATTCAGGATCGGCATCGAGACCTTCGCCGCGCCTGAGTTGAACGTGCCGATGTAGGCGACGACGTCGGGATCCTGGAGGGCGCGGCGGGCGTTGGCCGCCTCGGCCTCGCTCGTCCACTGGCCGGCCGCCGCGGTGGAGTCGTCGAGGTCGAGGTATTCGACGCGAAACGGCCCCGCCGTCCCGCCCGCCTCCTCGATCGCCATCCGGATGCCGCCCACGATCGTGTCGGACTGCTGCTTCGCCGAGCCCGTGCGCGGCAGGCTCGACACGATCTTCACGACGTTCGGGTCCGCCGGCCGGCAGCCGACGGAGGCCACCATCACGAAGGCGAAGAATGCCGCACGCCCGGATCGCAACGATTCCTTGCCGATACCCATGGTCGTGAATCTAGAAGCGGCACCCGCGGCCGGTCAAACGAGCGTCAGCGTTTGACCAGCCGCCAGGCGCGGTGGATCCGCTCGTTGCGGAAGTCCTCGGGGATCGTCTGTCGCGTGATCTCGCGGATCGTGTACAGCTTCGCGAGGGGCTCGTCCGCGAGATGAAACCGGCGGAAGTTCGTGGAGAAATGGACGACGCCCCCGGCCGTGAGATTCCTGGCGACGAGTTCCAGCAGTGCCGCGTGGTCGCGTTCCACGTCCCATGGCGTCTCGCTCTTCGCCGACCGCGAGAACGTGGGCGGATCACAGACGACGAGGTCGAAGGGGGGCTCTCCGCGTCTCGCGCGATGCTCGAGGAACGCCCGCGCCTCGTCCCGCACCGTGCGGTGCCGCCCGGCATCCTTGAAGCCGTTCTTCGCGAGGTTCGTCCGCGTCCAATCGAGATAGGTGTTCGAGAGATCGACGCTCGTCGTCTCCGCCGCGCCCCCCGCCGCCGCGTACACGGAGAAACTCCCCGTGTAGCAGAAGAGATTGAGGAATCGCTTTCCTTCCGCCTCCGCGCGGACCAACCCTCGGGTCTGCCGGTGGTCGAGGAACAGGCCCGTGTCGAGGTAGTCGGAGAGGTTCACCTCGAACTCCAGCCCCCCTTCCCGCACCGTGAGCACGGCCTGACGCTCGCCGACCTTCTCATATTGATCGCCGGCCCGCTGCCGCTTCCGCACCTTGAGAAACGTCTGCTGCACGGGCACGCCGAGCTCGAGCGCCGCGGCCTCGATCATCTTGTCGAGCCACACGTCGTGCTCGATCTCCGTGCGGTCGTGCGGCCGCTCGTACTCGGCCGCGTGCAGCCAGCCGGCGTACCAGTCGATCACCAGCGGGACCTCGGGGATGTCACGGTCGTAGACGCGGAACGCCTCGATGCCCTGGCGGCGGGCCCACTTCGCGAGGTGCTTGAACCGCTTCGCGAGCCGGCGGCGGAAGTCGGCGATCTGGTCGGCGGTCGTGCGCGCGCGCGGTCGGCCGGGAGAGGATCGAAGAGCATCCGTAGCGCCGTCGGCGTCAGGACGGTACGAGTTTTCTCGCTGCTGCCGCGGCGGCAGACGCTCACAATCCTCGTCCCGATCCTGACTTGCGCCGGCAACGCCCACGCTCTCGCTTGTTTGCTCCCGGCCTTCGACCGTGGTGGGAGTGGGGGGGGTACGCTCCCGGATCTCGACCTCGAGCAACCGGCAGGCGATCGGGCCGTTCATGAGGGGCACGCGCTGCGCGGGCCGCAGCCCGAGCTGGCCGGCCGCGGGCGTGTCGGGGGCGAGGATCGCCGCCCGCCAGCCCGAAAGAGGGCGCCGGCCCGCGGCAACGCCAACCGCTCACCGTAGGGAGGATTCGTGACCACGAGCCCCGGCGGGCCCTCCGGCTGCACCTCCTCGAAATGGCTGGTGGAGACCGTCACGGCCGTGGCCACGCCCGCGGCCGCCGCACACGCCCGCGCGGCCTCCACGGCCTTCGGATCGAGGTCGCTGGCACGAAACGCCTCCCGAGGGCCGTGGACCCGCGTCTCCAATTCGGCGACGAGCCGCTCGGCCAGCGGCTTGTCGCAGTCGCGAAACCGAAAGAAGCCGTGGGCCTTGCGCCGCGCCCGCCACAGACCGGGGGCCATCCCCGCGGCGATCGTCGCCGCCTCGATCACGAACGTGCCCGAGCCGCACATCGGATCGAGCACGGGCTCGCCGCTCGTCGGCGAGTCGGCCTGCCCGGGCCGCCACCAGCCGGTGATCCCCAGGATCCCCGCCGCGAGCGTTTCCGAGAGCGGCGCCTCCACCTCGCCCATCCGCCAGCCGCGCTGGTGGAGCGACCGGCCGGCGGCGTCGCGGAAGATCGTGGCCACGTCGCCCACGAGGTGCAACGCGAGCCGGAGCGTCGCCCCGCGCAGCTGCACGCTCGGCCGTTTGCCGCTCGGCGTCCGCAGCTGGTCCACGACCGCGTCCTTCACGATCTGCGCGGCATAGAGCGAGTGCGTCGTGAACGTGTCGTGGATCGCCGCATCGACGCGCAGCGTGTCCGAGACCTTCAGTTGCTCGGTCCAATCGACCTCCTGGAGCCCGCGGTACAGCGCTTCGGGCGAGTCGGCGCGAAACCGGCCCAGCGGCTCCAGGATCCGGATCGCCGTCCGGCTTTCGAGCACGGCGCGATACAGCGTCTGTTGTTCGCAACCGTGGGCTGCCGAAAACTCGATCGTTCGCCGGCCGAGCCTCAGGTCGGTCGCCCCGACCGCCTCGAGTTCCCGCGCGAGGAGCCACTCCAGCCCCTCGAGCGTGCGGGCCGTCAGCCGTGGCGGCTCGTCGAGCACCGGCGCGGGAAACGGCCGGGGCGGCGGGGGCACGACGGGAAAGGTGGATCCGGGCATACGGACCCGACTTTACCCCAAGCGAAGCACCTCGCGGCAGGATTCCGCAGATGGCCGCGTGGCGGCTTCCGCCCGGATCACCGCGCCGCGACCGCATCCGGAAAGCGGTCCTGGATCGGCTGCACGCCCATCGGCTCGGTCTTCAGACCCTCCATCGCCCGTACGCAGGCCTCGGCGGCCGGCAGCGTCGTGATGCAGGGGACTCCATACAGCACGCTCGCGGCGCGGATCCGGCCCTCGTCCGTCCGGGCCCCCTTGCCCCGCGGCGTGTTGAAGATGAGCTGCACGGTGCCGTCGATCAGGTGATCGATGAGATTGGGATGCCCCTCCTGGAGTTTCTTCACCGTCTCCAC
Organism: Planctomycetia bacterium; assembly: GCA_009923125.1. Taxonomy (GTDB): domain Bacteria; phylum Planctomycetota; class Planctomycetia; order Pirellulales; family UBA1268; genus RGVT01. The sequence continues at coordinate 2,272 of RFUD01000046.1, read as the reverse complement.
CGGGATGCCCGCCCCGGCGAGCGCCCGGGCCGTGCCGGCCGTCGCGAGCAGTTCGAACCCGAGCGCCACGAGCCGCCGGGCGAGCCCCACCATCGACTCCTTCGCCTGCTGGCTCGCCACGCTGAGGAAGATCCGCCCCTTTTCCGGCAGCAGGATGCCGGCGGCGATCTGGCTCTTGGCGAACGCGATGCTGAAGCGGTCGCTGACCCCCATCACCTCGCCCGTGCTCCGCATCTCGGGCCCGAGCGCGATGTCCACCCCGGCGAACTTCACGAACGGGAACACGCTCTCCTTCACGCTCACGTGGGCGGGCACCGGATCGGCCGTGATCCCCTGCTCGGCCAGGCTCCTGCCGGTCATCACCTTCACGGCCACCTTCGCCACGGGCAGCCCCGTGGCCTTGGCCACGAACGGCACCGTCCGGCTGGCCCGCGGGTTGACCTCGATGACGTACAGCGTCGGACGACCGTCCTCGCGCTTGACCGCGAACTGCACGTTCATCAGCCCCACCACGCCGAGGCTGCGGGCCAGACCGCTCGCGGCGGCCTTGATCTCCCCCACGGTCTCGGCCGACAGGCTGTGCGGCGGGATGCAGCAGGCCGAGTCGCCCGAATGGACGCCCGCCTCCTCGATGTGCTCCATCACGCCGGCGACGATCACGTCCCTGCCGTCGGCGATGCAGTCGACATCGACCTCGATCGCATCCTCGAGAAACCGGTCGATGAGCACCGGCTGTCCTTGCGCCACCGCGAAGGCCTCCGCGACGTACCGCTCGAACTGGGCGTTGTCGTAGCAGATCTCCATCGCCCGCCCTCCGAGCACGAAGCTCGGCCGCACGAGCGACGGGTAGCCGATCCGGGCCACCTCGCGGCGGGTTACCTCCTCATCCTCAAAAGCGTAAGGTAGTAATTGTTTGAACTGCTCGCGGTCTTCCGCCTGGTCGATCGTGTCCACGCTGGTACCGATGATCGGCAGCCCGGCCGCGTGGAGCGCGCGGGCGAGGTTCAGCGGCGTCTGGCCGCCGAGCTGCACGATCACGCCGTCGGGCTGGATCCGGTCGGCGATGTTGAGCACGTCCTCGCACGTGAGGGGCTCGAAGAACAGCATGTCGCTCGTGTCGTAGTCGGTGCTCACGGTCTCGGGATTCGAGTTCACCATCACGCTCTCGATCCCCAGCTCGCGCAGCGCGAAGCTCGCGTGACAGCAGCAGTAGTCGAACTCGATCCCCTGGCCGATCCGGTTGGGGCCGCCGCCCAGGATCATCACCCGCCTGGCGCCCGGCTCCTTCGGCCGCGTCTCGTCCTCTTCCTCCCAGGTCGAGTAGTAGTAGGGCGTCTGCGCCTCGAACTCCGCGGCGCACGTGTCCACCGCCTTGTAGGTCGCGACGATCCCCCGCCGCTTCCGTTCGTCGCGGACCTCCAGCTCGGCCGCGCCGAGCATCACCGCGAGCTGGCGGTCGGAGAAGCCATACTGCTTGGCGGTCCGCAGCAGCCCGTCGTCCACCGCCGCGAGCGAGCCGACCGTGCGGAGCAGGCTCTCCATCTCGACCAGTTGGAGGAGCTGGTCGAGGAACCACGGGTCGATCGCCGTGAGGTCGTGGAGTTCGGCCACCGTCATCCCGGCTTTCAGCGCGTACCGCAGATACCAGACGCGGTCCGGGTCGGGCGTGGCCACCTTCGCGCGGATGTCGTCGATCGACGGCTCGGCGGCGGTGCCCCACAGGTCCTTGTGATCGCAGCCGAAGCCGAAGCTTCCCACCTCCAGCCCGCGGAGCGCCTTCTGGAAGGCCTCCTTGAACGTCCGGCCGATGGCCATCGTCTCCCCCACGCTCTTCATCTGCGTGGTGAGCCGCGGGTCGGCCTCCGGAAACTTTTCGAACGCGAACCGCGGCACCTTCACGACCACGTAGTCGATCGACGGCTCGAAGCAGGCCTTCGTCTTCCGCGTGATGTCGTTGGCGAGCTCGTGGAGCCGCCACCCGACGGCCAGCTTGGCGGCGATCTTCGCGATCGGAAAGCCGGTGGCCTTGCTGGCCAGCGCGCTGGAGCGACTGACCCGCGGGTTCATCTCGATCACGATCATCCGGCCGGTCTGCGGGTGCACGGCGAACTGGATGTTCGATCCGCCCGTGGACACGCCGATCGCCCGGATCACGGCGAAGCTCGCGTCCCGCATCCGCTGATACTGCCGGTCGGTGAGCGTCATCGCCGGGGCGACGGTGATCGAGTCGCCGGTGTGCACGCCGCAGGGGTCGAAGTTCTCGATCGAGCAG